>NZ_JBPETA010000065.1:0-16033 GCF_051710365.1 Symbiopectobacterium sp.
AAGGAATATCGACGGATCGCCACACGTTATGAAAAAACGGCAAGAAACTATCTAGCAATGGTGAAACTGGGCTGCATCCGCGTGTTTTACCACCGGTTACGCAATTAAGGGACACAGCCTAGCACTGCGGCAAGCCTGTTGCACACCACCAAAACGACGTCGTCTTTTTTACTACTTTTTGCTACAAGGGATGTATCTGACCATGTCTACACGATTTTCTCACCGCATTACGCTCGCGCTGCTGATTAGCGCTTCCGTGGGCTATGCCCATGCACAAAAGAATGCAGCACCGGCTAGCGAAACGCTGCCCGCCACGGTGTTGGGAGAACACACTACGCTCGAAGGCATCGTTGCACACCGCGATGCGCGCCTGCCCGCCACCATTATTGTGCGTGACCAACAAGGGCACCGTCGCCAAACGCAAACGGATGAGCAAGGCCACTACCAGTTGGACGTGTCTGAATTAACGGCACCGCTGCGCCTGTCTGCGGTCGAGTCCGGCGGCAATAACTGTTTGTTGAACAATCAGGCGCGTGCCATCTGCCTGAGCGCGTTGTTGCCAACCGCTCAATCGGGTAAAGGAAACATCGCCAACATCAACCCGTTTACCGATCGCATCGCCTCCGACATGGCCGCGACGGCAGGCTACATCGGACCTCAGCAACTCTCCGATGATGCAGGAACGCCCGCGCTCTCAGCCGCAACCTGGAAACAGGCTAATGCGGTGTTTCATGCCGGTTTCTGTCCCGCGTTAAAACAGGCGGGCATCACTAACCCTGCACAGTTTGATCCCCTGCACTACCCGGCAACGCAGCAAAAAGCCGTTCGCCAACTGGTCGACGTAATCAATCACAACCGCAACTACCATAACGACAGCGGGCAAGCGGGCCACACCGTACTGACGGACAGCGTGTTCCGACCGATCGTCGGTCTTAGCGCCGATGGCAGCTACGAAGGGCTGGATTATGGCTATGCGCGTCGTCAGTTGGATGAGATCAAAAAGGCCAAGACGCGCATCTTTATCGTTGGCGACTCCACCGCTGCCAACTACGAGAAACTGCGTTTCCCACGCATGGGCTGGGCACAGGTGTTTGAACAGCAATTCCGCCATGACGGCAGCGTCAAAGTGATCAACGGTGCCCGTGCCGGACGCAGCTCGCGCGATTTCTTCTATGAAGGCTGGTTCCAACAGATGCAGCCGCTGATGCAACCCGGCGACTACATTTTCATTCAGATGGGCCACAACGATCAGAACTGTAACGGTGCCAGAGCGGTACGCGGCGCAGCGGATGTCGGCAACCTGTGTACCTATCCCAATGATGCGGCAGGCAAGCGCCAATTCCCGCAGGGTAAACCAGACATGTCATTCCAGAACGCGCTGGAACGCTATATCACCTATGCCCGCCAGCATCAGATGATCCCAGTGCTGTTAACGCCAACAACCCGCGTGAAAGATGCACAAGGCAAAGACGGCACCCCTGCCGTTCACAGTCACTTCACCCGTCAAAATGCTGAAAGGCTTTGCCTTTATCGGTGACTACAGCCAAACCATCAAAGATACCGCGAAAGCCAACAATGTCCCGTTGCTGGATGTCGAACCCGATACCATTGCACTGGCTAACCGGGATAAAGGACATCACTGGAAACAGTACTGGCTGGTGATCGATCCTAAACGCTACCCGTACTACAAAGATCAGGCGGGCAGCACCAGCAAACCGGATACCACCCATTTCCAACAAAAAGGCGCGATTGCCGTGGCCGAGATCGTCGCAGACAACATTCGCGCCGACGACGCACTGCGCCCGCTGGCTGATCATCTGCTCAAGAAAAAACACTAAGGCTTTACTCCCCTGAGCGTTTGCTCAGGGGCGCTTTCCCATCGTGCGAATAGATGGGCTTTACCTCTCGGACACTACAGTTAAGGAATGATCGGTATGTTTAAACCCCTCTCAGGCGCGATTGCGCTGGCCGTTCTGGTGGCCGCACCCTGGCAGCACGTCATTGCCAGTTCAGATGTTAACGCGGTGGTTTCTGCCACTGCACCTGCTGCACCCAACACCTTTAAAACCATTGGTGAGGCTATCGCCAGCGCGCCTGCCGATACCACACCGTTTGTTATTTACATCAAAAAGGGCACCTACCACGAGCGCCTGGTGATTACCCGCCCCAACGTGCATTTTAAGGGCGAAGACCGTGACCACACCATTATTGCTGTGGATACTGCCGCCGGTGCCCTGAAGCCAGACGGCTCCAAATGGGGTACCTCCGGCAGCTATACGGTAAAGATAGATGCGCCTGATTTCAGTGCCCGTACGCTCACCATCCGTAACGATTTTGACTATCTGGGCAATGAAGCCAAGAAGAGTGATGACCCGACCAAGATAAAAGACACTCAGGCCGTGGCACTGTTGGTGGCGGAGAAGAGCGATCGTGCCTACTTCCACGATGTCAGCCTGGTAGGTTATCAAGACACGCTGTATGTCAAAGGGGGTCGCAGTTTCTTTGAGAAATGCCGTATCAGCGGCACCGTGGACTTTATTTTCGGTAACGGCACGGCGCTGTTTGATGATTGCGATATCGTCGCCCGCACGCGCGTTAATCCCGGCGATGAATCCTATGGCTACCTGACCGCTCCCAGCACTGATATCAATCAGAAGTGCGGTCTGGTGATTACTAACAGCCGGGTGTTCAAGGAAGGCAGCAATGTCCCCGCGAAAAGCTATGCGCTCGGTCGCCCCTGGCATCCGACGACCACCTTCCCTGATGGCCGCTATGCCGACCCTAACGCTATCGGACAAACGGTGTTTATCAACACCCAGATGGACGATGTGATCTACGGTTGGGACAAAATGTCCGGCAAAGATATCAAAGGCGAGAAAATCTGGTTCCAGCCGCAGGATTCGCGTTTCTTCGAATACCAATCAACCGGTGCGGGCGCAGAAAAAAATGACGGACGGCGTCAGCTCACCGCAGAGCAGGCCGCAGAATACAGTAAGGAAAAGGTTCTGGCGGGCTGGACACCCACCGCACCTTGACAGGACGTTCCACGATCCTCGCTCGGCGGGGATCGTGGCTAAAGCATCAGATAGCCGCTTCGTCTTCTTCGCCAGTACGGATACGCACTACGCGTGCCACATCAAACACGAAAATCTTGCCGTCACCAATTTTGCCGGTCTGGGCGGTCTGAATGATGGTTTCGACACAGGTATCGACGATGTCATCGGCAACCACCAGCTCGATTTTTACCTTGGGCAGAAAATCGACCATATATTCTGCACCGCGATACAGTTCGGTATGGCCCTTCTGGCGCCCGAATCCTTTTACTTCCGTGACGGTCATGCCGGTGATACCCACTTCGGCTAACGCTTCACGCACGTCGTCCAATTTAAACGGTTTGATAATTGCATCTATTTTTTTCATGAAATAACCTTTGTGAACCTGTTTCTCTTCGACCGCAGTCGGGCATCAGTAACAAACATTCAGTGAAACGGTAACGCCAGGTGCAACAACGTCAAACGCGTTGTCACTCTTTAAAATCGTTAGCATCCAATGCGTGACGTCCAAGCAATTTATAGAATTCGGTGCGATTACGCCCCGCCATTCTGGCCGCCTGCGTCACGTTGCCTTTGGCAATTTGCAGCAACTTACGTAAATAGTTCAGCTCAAACTGGTGACGTGCCTCCACAAAGGTCGGCAACGCGGTATTCTCGCCTTCCAACGCCTGTTCTACCAGCGCATCGTTAATCACTGGCGCACTGGTCAACGCCACGCAGCGTTCAATCACATTCACCAGTTGACGCACATTACCGGGCCAACTCGCCGTCATCAAGCGTTTCATCGCATCACTGGAAAAACTGCGAACGAACGGCTTATGACGATTGGCCGCTTCACGCAGCAGATGATTTGCCAGCAGCGGAATATCCTCGGCCCGTTCATGCAGTGCGGGCAATTTCATGGTCACTACATTTAAACGGTAGTAGAGATCTTCACGAAATTCGCCTTTTTCCATGGCTACCGGCAAATCGCGGTGCGTGGCGGAGAGAATGCGCACATTGATATCGATATCCCGATTGCTGCCCAATGGGCGCACCTTGCGTTCCTGCAATACACGCAGCAGTTTGACCTGTAAAGACAGCGGCATATCGCCGATTTCGTCAAGGAACAGCGTGCCCCCTTCGGCCGCCTGAAACAGCCCCTCGCGGCTGCTGACCGCACCGGTAAACGCGCCTTTGGCATGACCAAACAGTTCAGACTCCAGCAACGGTTCTGGCAGTGCACCGCAGTTGATAGCGATAAAGGCGTTTTTTGCACGCGGACTGGCACTGTGGATTGCCCGCGCCAGCACCTCTTTCCCTGTTCCGCTCAGGCCATTAATCAGCACGCTCACGTCAGATTGCGCCACCAGTTTAGCTTGTTCCAGCAGACGCAGCATCACCGGGCTGCGCGTCACGATGGTTTCTCGCCAGTGAGATTCTCCGGCTGGGGCGCTGAGCGCCAGCGCATCATCGATCGCCTTATAGAGCGCATCGCGATCCACCGGTTTGGTCAAAAAGCCAAATACCCCTTGCTGCGTCGCGGCCACAGCGTCTGGAATCGATCCGTGGGCGGTAAGAATGATCACCGGCAGCCCTGGCTGCTGCTTCTGTATTTCAGAAAACAGCGCCAGGCCATCCATTTCATCCATGCGCAAATCGCTGATGACCAAATCAATGCTATCGCGTGCCAGCACGCGCAGCGCTTCCGCGCCGCTTTCAGCCGTCACGACATGAAACCCTTCGCTGGTCAAACGCATACCCAGCAGTTTTAGCAAACTGGGATCGTCATCGACCAGCAGCAAATCAGCCGTTTTTCGAATTGTCATGGGCGTGTAGGCTCCTATTTTGACGCCGCAGGCGCACCGTGGCGTTCCACCGCGCCAGACTCATGCGAAGCCGCAGGCTCCGGAAGTTCACTGCTCATCGGCTTGCGGGTGGAAAGCTGACGCTCAATATCTGTCAGGTTTTCCAGCTTGCGAGTCGTCACATCCAGTTGATATTGCAAATTGTTCTGTTGAACCCGCATCGCTTCGAGCTGTTTGTCGTTGGCCTCCTGCAAACGCTGAGTGCGTATGCGCTCATCCGTCAACGCCAGCCAGAACGTTTGCTTGTCCTGCCAGGTTTGCAGCAGCGGACGCAGCGCCGCGGGAAAGTCCGTTTGAAACCCATTCAGCCGATCGAGCGCCTGACGCCGTTCCGCCGGGGTGATTTTGACTTGATCGAGTAAAATGCTCTGCTTGAATGCCTGATCCCAGGTCGTGCTCCCCAGCGTTTGCGCCGCCTCACGCGCCTGTTGCGGGGTTAATCGCTCAGCACAATCCATCGCGCGCAACCAATATAGGGCGTTATTCACCGCGTCGCGATCGTCAATGTGCCACAGGCTATCGCACTGCGTCAGACGGTAGTCGCTCACTTGTTCCCTCGGCGTGACATTTTCAACATCACGTATCGCAATACGGTGATGGGTGGTGTCAACGCAGCCCGCGAGCAGCGCCAGGAGCGCCAACACCGAACCGCGAACCCTGCCGTCAGAGCACCTTGCTTTCATTTGTTATTCATTCTCAGCGGTTAAGGGCAATTCAATACGAAAACAGACATCAGCATAATCCACCGGTATCAGGCTCAGTTCCCCCCGCATACGACGAATACAATCGCGCGCAATGCTCAACCCAAGACCGCTGCCTTTCACCGCACCTTTGCGCTGGTGGCTTCCCTGATAAAAGGGCTCAAAAATCATGCCTTGTTCTGCTTCAGGGATCAACGCGCCATCGTTGGCGACATCGATTTGAACCCGGTGCCCATGCTGGCGACTCCGAATCCAAATGTTACCGGATTCCTTGCCGTAGTGCACCGCATTGGAATAGAGATTATCGATAATGCGCATCAGTAATGTGGTCTCGGCCCAGCACTGGGTAATATCAAGCCGCGTTTCGGTGTGTATCGCCTTGGTGCGCGCCGGCAAACTGTGCGAAGACATCACAATATCCACCACTTCATCAATGTCGACAGGCTCCATCTCCGTTGGGGTATCCGCCAGCTTGCGGTTGTAATCCAGCAACTGATCGATAAGTTCCAACAGGTGCCGACTGCTGTTATCCAGAATAGCCACCACGTCTTTTTGATCCAACGTCAATGGCCCGACAACTTCGTCGGCCAATAGCGAAGTGCCTTCGCGCAGGCTCGCCAACGGGGTTTTCAGCTCATGGGAGATATGACGCAGAAATTCGTGCCGCTGCGATTCCAACCAGGAAAGTCGCTCACTCAGCCAGATAATACGTTGTGCCAGCGTGCGAATCTCTCTTGGCCCCTTAAAGGTGCTGGTATTACCGAGCGATCGCCCTTCTCCCAGGCGTTTGATCATGCGCTCCACGCCGTTAACCGGTCCGATAATCATACGGGTAAACAGCACCACTAACAGCAAACTGACCATAAACAGTACCAGCGACTGCCAGCCGAAAAACTTGCCGCGCTCGGCGATGCCCTGTTGCAATTGCTGCCCGCGAGAAAACACCACTTCACGCGTCATTTGCAGCAATTGCGCATTGGCCTGCGCAAACTGCGTCAGTTGTTCCTGCGCCGCGTTAGTCGGCGTGCTATTGACACAATCCAGGGTCGCCAGCGCAGCAAGGTGCTGGCTTAGCTGTTGGTAAGTGCGGGGATCGGGCAGGACATTTCTGTGCGCTTCCAGCATCTGCGCATACTGTTTGTGTTGGCTTTGGTAGAGGGTAGCCAGCGTGCTGTCATCCAGCACACAGTATTGACGATAGCTGCGCTCCATCGCCAATGCGGTGCCACTCATGGCTTCACTGCGGCGCGCGTCCACCAGCATGGATTTGTTAATGTCCGCCGCTTGTTCGCTCAGCGTATCCAGGCTGTCATACGCCTGATAGGCCAGCACCAACAGCGGCAGAAGGACCAGCAGGAACGCCATAATCACTAATTGGCGCAAAGAGCGCGGAAACAGACGCCAGCGTTTCAAGGAAATCATCTCGTTATTTATTCATCCGTCATGATGCTAACGAAGTGGCATAAAAGCGCAATGTTTTTCCCTTGAGTAAGCGGGGGTGATAAACCCATCAAGAGGTGCAGAAAAGAGAGTCAGTCGCTGCCCGGTTGCGTATGCGCTAACCGGGCAACTGAATAGGTGGTGCCTCACTCAACGTGTCGCCCGATGTTTTATAAAGCTGCATGGCAGACTGTTATCGGTGTAGTGGACGATAGGCACCCTTTCTTGTGGCGTCATTCGGAGTGTTATGAGCGCAAAGCGACATCATCAACAGCGCAATCATAACGAGGTGAATGAGCAACGCGAGACATTATGCACTATTCATGCCAGTTCGCAACATTGATTTTAAAATACTGATAAATAATAACTTAAATTTACACCAGTCGGTTAAAGGACGGTGAGGTGCCTTTATTCACGTCATACTACGCCGCGAATCGCTGAAACCTGTCGTCAAAAAAAGACGATTTATATCACTCAACGTATCGACTAAATAAAATCAATTAATTAAATGTCTCCAAACAGAGACACCAATAAAGCCGATTGTCGCTGTATTGCGACACCCTACCTAAAACCGTCATTCCCCCCTCCGTCATTCCCGCGAAAGCGGGAATCTCTTGCAGAAGAGACGCGTTTCCTCTTACAGAGCTCCCCAGCTTTCGCCAAGGATGACCAGCAGGTAACGTGGCGTTGTCATCAGATTAAAAAGGGGCTATTCGCCCCTTTTATAGTCAATGTCCAGCTAACCCTTAGCCAAGCTGACGACGCGCGTTGCGGAACATGCGCATCCACGGGCTGTCTTCACCCCAGGTTTCCGGGTGCCAGGAGTTACTCACGGTACGGAAAACGCGTTCCGGGTGCGGCATCATCACCGTGGCACGACCACTGGTGCTGGTGACTGCCGTGATGCCGTTCGGAGAACCGTTCGGGTTCGCCGGATAGTTCTCGGTTACCTGCCCAAAGTTGTTCACGAAGCGCAGTGCGACCAGATGCTCATGCTCCAACGCCGCCAAGTGGGCAGCATCGCGCACTTCAACGTGCCCTTCACCGTGAGAAACCGCGATTGGCATGCGCGATCCCACCATGTCATTCATAAACAATGACGGACTTTTGGTGACTTCAACCAGGCTGAAGCGCGCTTCAAAGCGGTCAGACAGGTTGCGCACAAAGCGCGGCCAGTGGTCTGTACCCGGGATCAGTTCGCGCAGATTGGACATCATCTGGCAACCGTTGCACACGCCGAGTGCCAGCGTTTGCGGACGTTGGAAGAAAGCGGCAAACTCATCGCGCACCCGCGGGTTAAACAGAATGGATTTCGCCCAGCCCTCGCCCGCACCCAACACATCGCCGTAAGAGAAGCCACCGCAAGCGACCAGCGCCTGGATGTCTTGCAGGTTGCGACGACCAGCCAGCAAATCATTCATGTGCACATCGATGGCGTCAAAACCGGCGCGATGGAACGCGGCCGCCATTTCAACGTGAGAGTTAACACCCTGCTCACGCAACACCGCCACTTTAGGACGAACACCTTTGGCGATGAAGGGCGCAGCAATATCCTGTGCTGGATCGAAAGTCAGTGAGACATTCAGGCCCGGATCGGTCTCATCCTGTTTAGCAGCATGTTCCTGATCGGCACAGTGCGGGTTGTCACGCAGGCGCTGCATCTGCCAGGTGGTTTCCGCCCACCAGGTGCGCAGCGTGGTGCGGCTCTCCTGATACACCACATCGTTTCCATGCGTAATCACAAAGTGGTTGCCCTGAGCGGCATGACCCAAACGGTGAACAATATCAGCCAAACCGTGATCGGCCAGTACCTGTTCAACGTGCGCCAGACGATCGGCGGACACTTGAATCACCGCACCCAGTTCTTCGGTAAACAGCGAGGCCAGCGGATCGTTACCCAATGCCGCGATATCAACCTCGATACCACAGTGACCGGTAAACGCCATTTCTGCCAGCGTCACCAACAGACCACCGTCAGAACGGTCGTGATAGGCCAGCAACGCATCATCCACCACCAGTGTTTGGATAGCGTTAAAGAAACCAGCCAACTGTTGCGGATTACGCACATCCGCAGTATGGCGGCCCAACTGACGATAGACCTGTGCCAGCGCTGTCGCGCCCAGCGTATGGTGTCCGGCACCCAGGTCGATAAGCAGCAGCACGTTATCACGATCGGCGCGCAGCTGCGGCGTGACGGTTTTACGCACATCTTCCACGCGGGCGAATGCCGTGATCACCAGCGAAAGCGGAGAGGTGACGCTGCGCTCCTGATCGCCATCTTGCCAGCGGGTTTTCATCGACATGGAGTCTTTACCCACCGGAATGGTCAACCCCAATGCCGGGCAGAGTTCTTCGCCGATGGCTTTTACCGCTTCGTAAAGTCCGGCATCTTCACCGGGGTGTCCTGCTGCCGACATCCAGTTTGCGGAGAGCTTCACGCGCGTTAGCGCGCCAATCTGGGTCGCGGCAATGTTGGTTAACGCTTCCCCCACCGCCAGACGCGCGGAGGCACCAAAGTTACGCAACGCCACAGGCGCACGTTCGCCAATCGACATCGCTTCACCGTGGTAGCTGTCGAGGCTTGCAGTAGTGACGGCACAGTTTGCCACCGGGATCTGCCACGGTCCGACCATCTGATCGCGTGCCACCATACCGGTTACGGAACGGTCACCAATGGTGATCAGGAAGGTTTTCTCTGCCACCACCGGCAGGTGCATCACACACTCTACCGCTTCGGCCAGGAAGATACCTTCGCGATTCAGCAATGTGCCCTCGCTAGCCAGGCGTTTAACATCGCGCAGCATTTTCGGCGTTTTGCCCAGCAGCACGTCGAGCGGCAGATCGATCGGCTGATTATTGAAGTGGCGATCGTTCAGGGTTAAATGCTGCTCTTCCGTCGCTTCACCAATTACAGCGTAAGGGGCGCGCTCACGGCGGCACAGCTCATCAAACAGCGCCAGTTTTTCCGGTGCAACCGCCAGTACATAGCGCTCTTGCGATTCGTTACACCACACTTCCAGCGGGCTCATGCCCGGCTCATCGTTGAGAATGTCGCGCAGCTCAAAGCGCCCGCCGCGCCCGCCATCACTCACCAGCTCCGGCATGGCGTTGGACAGACCGCCCGCCCCCACGTCGTGGATAAACAGGATCGGGTTCTCTTCACCCAACTGCCAGCAGCGGTCGATCACTTCCTGACAACGGCGTTCCATTTCCGGGTTATCGCGCTGTACGGAGGCGAAATCCAGATCGGCGTCAGATTGGCCGGAGGCCATGGAGGAGGCTGCACCGCCGCCCAGACCGATATTCATGGAGGGGCCACCCAGCACAATCAGCTTGGCGCCTACCGTGATCTCGCCTTTTTTCACGTGATCGACACGGATGTTACCAATACCGCCCGCCAGCATCACCGGCTTGTGATAACCGCGCAGCTCGCTGCCGTTATGGCTGTCAACCTGCTCTTCATATGTACGGAAGTAACCGGTCAGCGCAGGGCGACCAAACTCGTTATTAAAGGCCGCGCCGCCCAGCGGGCCATCAATCATAATGTCCAACGCGCTGACGATACGATCCGGCTTACCGAAATCTTCTTCCCACGGCTGTTCAAAGTTAGGAATACGCAGGTTAGAGACCGAGAACCCGACCAGACCCGCTTTGGGTTTGGCACCGCGCCCCGTTGCCCCTTCATCGCGAATTTCGCCACCGGAACCGGTCGCCGCCCCCGGCCAGGGAGAAATGGCCGTCGGATGGTTATGGGTTTCCACTTTCATCAGAATGTGTGTCGGTTCCTGATGGTAGGCATAGTGCCCTTGCGGATCGGCAAAGAAACGCCCTGCTTCGGAGCCTTCCATCACCGCCGCGTTATCTTTATAAGCAGACAACACGTGTTCCGGCGTGTGCTCGAAGGTGTTCTTGATCATTTTGAACAGCGACTTGGGCTGTGCTTCACCGTCAATCACCCAGTCAGCGTTAAAAATTTTGTGGCGGCAGTGCTCAGAGTTGGCCTGAGCAAACATATAGAGTTCAATGTCGGTCGGATTGCGGCCCAAACGGGTAAAGGCATCCAACAGGTAGTCAATTTCATCTTCCGCCAGTGCCAATCCAAGACGCACGTTGGCCTGTTCCAACGCCTTACGCCCTTCCAGCAAAGCGTCTACCCGCTTCAACGGGGCAGGCTGATGTTGGGCAAACAGCTGTTCCGCCTGCGCCATCTCGGTGAATACCGTTTCCATCATGCGGTCATGCAGCAGCGCGCCCAGTTGCTGCCACTGTTCTTCGCTCAGCGTCGGCGCATGAATATAGAAGGCTAATCCGCGCTCCAGACGAATCACCTTGTCCAGGCCGCAGTTGCGCGCAATATCAGTAGCTTTGGAAGACCAGGGAGAAATGGTGCCGGGACGCGGTGTGACCAACAGTAAGCGCCCACTTGGCTCATGCTCCGCGAGAGAGGGGCCATATTTTAACAGTCGTGTCAGTTTGACCTGCTCATCGCTGTTCAGTGGTGCACGCACGGCGGCGAAGTGAACGTACTCCGCATAGATGTCACTAATTGGCAAAAAGTGCTCTTTGCAACGCGTCAGCAACTTATTTACATGGAAGGCCGATAGGGCAGGTGAACCACGCAGTATTTCCATCATCTAAAAAATCTCTCGTCTTCGATGTACTGAGTTTCAGTACGTCAGTGGGCGCTACTTTGTCGCGCAGCCAAGGGGGGAAACGCGCGTCATTATAGAGAATTGTGACGCCCGACGAAACCGTTTGTGCAGAGTTTGTTGCACATCTTATTTTCGTCATGGTCAAACTTTAACCTGATGGATAACTGTTGCACACTGGCGGTTTGTTAAGCAAAATGCCCCCACTCTGGGAGAGTGTAGACAAAAAAACTGCCGTTACAGACAGAAAGGCCACACGGCCACCGAGAGATAACTATTTGAAGCGTTTAACATTAAATTATTTTTTCATCGGGGTTATTACGTTACTGCTGATGTTGGCGCTCTGGCCCAACATCCCCTGGCACAGCGGCCAGGATACCCAGCTCAATCATATCCTTTCTCGGGGCGAGCTGCGTATCAGCACGCTCAATTCGCCGCTAACCTATACCGTCAGTAACGGAACCCCCTCAGGACTCGATTATGAACTGGCTAAACGATTCGCCGATTACCTTGGCGTGAAGCTGGTGGTGTCGGCACGTCCAAATCTTGACGCCCTGTTCGATGATTTAGACAACGACAATGCCGATCTGCTTGCCGCCGGGCTGATCTACAACCATGAGCGATTGGATCGCTTTCGCGCGGGACCAACGTATTATTCCGTTTCGCAGCAACTGGTTTACCGCATGGGCGCCACGCGCCCTAAAAACCTGGAAAAACTGAGCGGTCGGTTAGCGGTCACATCGGGCTCAGCCCATATCGCCACGTTACGCGATTTGAAAAACAATAAATATCCAGCGTTAAGCTGGGAAGCCGCTTCAGACCTGAGCACGCAGGATTTGCTCAAACAGGTGGCGCAAGGCGCGTTGGATTACACGCTGGCAGATTCCGTCACCATCGGTTTGATGCAGCGCATTCACCCGCAGCTTTCCGTGGCGTTCGATCTGAGCGACGAAGAACCGGTCACCTGGTATATGCGCCGTACCCAGGACGACAGCCTGTACGCCGCACTGTTGGACTTTTTCAGCCAAACTGTGGAAGACGGCACGTTGGCGCGCCTGGAAGAGAAATACCTCGGCCATGTGTGCGAATTTGATTATGTCGATACCCGCACCTTCCTGAGCTCCATCGATAACACCTTGCCCGATCTGCAACCGTTGTTTGCCAAATATGCCAGCGACATTGACTGGAAATTGCTGGCAGCCATGTCTTATCAGGAATCGCACTGGAACCCGTTGGCAACCTCACCGACTGGCGTGCGCGGGTTGATGATGCTGACGCGTAACACTGCGGAGAGCCTGAATGTGACCGACAGGCTCGATCCGGAACAGAGCATTAGCGGTGGCGCACGCTATCTGGCGCACATGATGGAAAAAATGCCGGAAAGCATCCCCGTGGATGAGAAGATTTGGTTTGCACTGGCCTCTTACAATATGGGCTATGCCCATCTGCTGGATGCGCGCAAACTGACGGAAAAACAGAAGGGTAATCCCGATAGCTGGGCGGATGTGAAGGTTCGCCTGCCGATGCTCAGCCAGAAACGCTACTATACCCAGACCACCTACGGCTATGCACGCGGCCACGAAGCCTACAACTACGTTGAAAATATCCGCCGCTATATGCTGAGTCTGGAAGGGTATCTGACCGAGAAAGCCAATAAAATCCAGCAGCAGGAACTGTTAGCGAGCGCTTACCCTGCCGTACCGCCAGAAAAACTCGGCAAATAAGGTATCAGGCTGCCCCGTCAGCCTTTTCCTGAGCACGTCGTGCTTTATGCTGCGCGCGGCGTATACGGAAAAAATCGCTGAGGATATGAGCGCATTCAGCAGTCAGCACGCCAGACGTGATCGCTATCTGATGATTCATGCCAGGATGGCGCAGGATGTCGACCAATGATCCTGCTGCCCCGGTTTTTTCATCGTTGGCACCATACACCAGTAGACCAATGCGGCTGTGTACCATCGCCCCGGCGCACATCACGCAAGGCTCAAGTGTCACATACAGCGTCGCATTGATTAAGCGGTAGTTCTGCAAGACTTTTCCCCCCTGACGCAGCGCCATGATTTCGGCGTGCGCCGTTGGATCGTGATGGCCGATGGGGCGATTCCAGCCCTCACCAATCACCTGATTATCCAGAACCAGAACGGCACCAACGGGCACCTCCCCCTCCTCTTGCGCCCGTTGGGCCAGAGTCAGGGCATGACGCATCCAATATTCATCAGGCGTGTCATGGCCATCAAGGGTGTCATTCATGGTGCCTCCCGGGTATTCATCGCGCTTTTTTGGTCGCGCGCATTATACAGGGTGTGAAGAAAAAGCAGAGTGCTTATTGCCTCGCAGGCACCGTTACTCCAACTGTTGCAGCGTGCCTGCACGCGTCACGCGCCAGCGGTGTTCGCAAAAAAACAGCCAAACATGTCCTGACGATGTAGCGTGCCGTCCAAATCAAAAAACACGATACGTGTCGGTGATTGTTCACCCAAACCGTTTTCCCCTTGCCAATGTATTAACTGCTTTTGCGTAAGGCGTTAAGACACGCTCAGCCTCTATTACCGCGTTATACCCTACAGGTATATCAGGGTAACAGCGCATCGCGTAGATAACCGTGGTGCCTTTCCAACCGCTGCTCGGCCTCTGTGGCGCTGATACCGCTGAGGATCATCAGTATAGCGGGTTTGGCCGCATAGCCGGTTTCTTGTAACGCTCGTTGCGCCTCGTCACGTGCGGCCCCTGTGGCTTCCATCACGATGCGACAGGCCCGGTCTACCAGTTTTTCATTGGTGGCTTTTACATCAACCATCAAGTTTTGGTACACCTTTCCCAGCTTAACCATCACCCCCGTGGAGAGCATGTTAAGCACCAGCTTTTGTGCCGTACCTGATTTCAGACGCGTCGAACCGGTCAACGCCTCCGGCCCCACAACGGGAGAAATCGCCACCTCGGCCAGCGCGGCAATCGGGGAGGCTGGGTTGCAAGAGATGGCGACCGTACCACAGCCTTGACGCCGGGCATATTTCAGCGCGCCAATGACATAAGGCGTGCGACCCGATGCGGCCAGCCCCACCACGGTGTCCTGTGGCGTCAGCGACAGCGCAACCAGATCGGCCTCACCGAGGGCAGGATCGTCCTCCGCACCTTCAACAGCCTTCAACAACGCGCCGGGTCCACCGGCTATCAACCCGATAACCAGCCCGTGAGGCACACCAAAGGTAGGTGGAGACATTCAGACGCATCAAGCACCCCTAATCTCCCGCTGGTACCCGCCCCGAGATAGATCAATCGCCCACCTGCTTTCATTCTGGCAGCCGCTATATCCACCGCGCGCGCAATCTCCGGCAACACCAGACCTATCGCCTCGGGCACTTTACGGTCTTCCTGATTGAACAGCGTCATCATCGCAAGCGTTGTTTGACTGTCCAGCTCCCTCGTTGCCGGATTGCGGGTTTCTGATACCAAGGTTGCTAAATTCATTTTCCTCTCCTTGACACACGGTGTGCGCTGCTGGCCCAACTTGTTACTATACCCTAAAAAATTCGCGTTGCAGGAAGAGGGGTAAAGGGGTGATTCGAGTGACAACGCTGCGACGTAAAACGTGGCGGGTATAATTACTTTTGGCTGCCATAAAAGTAGGTTATTCTGCCATAATAGTTAACGACAATTCGTCTGTATCGACAGCGTTTCCGCCCTCAGCGCCTATTCTATACCCTAAATAATTCGAGTTGCAGGAAGGCGGCAAGTGAGCGAATCCCGATGAGCTCACTCAGGTAAGTGATTCGGGTGAGCGAGTGCAGCCAACGCACCTGCAACTTGAAGTATGACGGGTATATTTCTCACGCCAGGAAGGTGTGCATGTCTGCCTTGTGTTCAACAGGGCCGCATGGCGTATTTTCACGCAATAAGGCCTGCACACCGCAATGAGGATGAGAGGCTTACTCTGGTTCAGTCAATAGCGAAGAGAAACACCGGTGAATGGCCGCTGGATAACGACATGGCGTAATAAAGGGGTTATGCTTCTGCTGTTCAGCAGTCTGTTGCTGCTGACGGCAACGCTGCGCGCGGATTGGGATTTCGTCACCATTAATCAGCGCACGGAACAACTTTACGGCCCCGCAACACCGGAAGCGCGTAAGCGAATTAATGAGTGGCAGGCATTATTAAGCTCATTGCCCGGCAGCGATGAAAAAAAATTATTGGAATCGGTAAACCGTTTTTTTAATGAACGGGGCTTTGTTGAATAAATCAGAACTTGTAACGACTGTGCCCCATCGGGTCGATTGTTACGTGATGCGAATACTGTTCGGCATTCCTAATAGCGTGATCCGGTTAAGCGCTTTGACCATCGCCAT
>NZ_JBPETA010000066.1:0-15909 GCF_051710365.1 Symbiopectobacterium sp.
CGCCTCAACGCTGATTTTCTTCATCAGGCGATCGAACTGGCTGAGATCTTCAGGGGTTTTGAGATTTTTGGCCAGTGCATTAGCCAGAGCCTGCAACTGTTTTTCGTCCATAAAGTAACCTGCTTTTAATGTTGGATTGAACATATCAAAATCAGGCAATTACACAAATTTATGTACAGGCTCTTCGGTGTTGTTGGTTGTCTGGCTTATTGAGAATGGAGGCAACCGTTTCAGCGAGAGCATTGGCGCTGATCTTGTCACAACATCGAAATGTATTGCCAGACTTCTCTACTAATTTTATTGATAATGCAGATATAATTTCAAGAGCGTGCTTTCTATTCGCAAATTTTGGCTCCCATTCAGTAACTATTGATGTCGAGGAGGTATTTTCTATCGAATAATCTTTATCGCTCTGTTGTTCGATAGCATTAACAGTTGGTTCCTGTTTTTTGTCGTCACTAGGGAAAAAATCGGGTCCTAAAATTTCAATGATATCCATTCTTTTGAAACCGTATTTTTCATAATCTGTAAGGTTGTTTTTTGCCATGAGAACCCCTTAGAACGGAATGTCATCTTCAAAATCAAATGGTGGGTTTGCTATTTCCTTGATAGCAGCTTGTGGAACAAAAGCTTCCTCTCCTGCATTGATTACTCTTTCCAGCAAATCCAATAAAAAAGGATTATCATCTCCATAATAATCATTCCCACATTGATATAATTTTCCAGCAACTTGATAGCCCATTCGTCGTAATGCGGCATTGGCGCTCTGGCTGTTCATCGGCAATGTTGGTTTTTTAAAGCTAGGAAATACGTATTCCCGGTGGGCACTGATTGGCTTCATCGCTTCCAGAACGGCTAGTGCCTGCTCGCATAGCGGTATTATGTGATCCCGGCGCATTTTCATTCGTCCGGCTGGTATCGTCCATGTTTTATCGTCAAGGTTAATCTCTTCCCAACGAGCCTCTGCGGCTTCAACCGGACGGGTTACGGTAAGTAGCTGCCATTCAATCAGTAGTCTGGTTTGCCGCTCTATGCTGGCAATGGATAACGCCTGCATAAGTTCGGGTAACTGCTCTGGTCGGATCGTCGGCATGTGTTTTTTAATCGGGGTAGGGAAGGCTTTACGAACGTTCGCAGCGGTGTTGAATTCTATCAGCCCGCTATTGGCGGCAAAGTCCATCACTTCATTGATACGTTGTAATACCCGTTTCAGGGTTTCGAGATTGCCGCGTGCCTTGATGGGTTCGAGGAGCAGAACAAATTTACGCGCTGGCAGTTCGTTAATAGGGGTGCTACCGATGTCCGGGAATACGTACTTTTCTAGAGAGCGCCAGATATCCTTTATGGTATTTGCAGCGAGATTCTGGTTTTTTTTCATTTCGTACCAGTCAGAGGCTACTTTCTGGAAGGTGTTGCCCCGTCGTAACTCCTCCGCTTCGCGTTTTTGCTGCTGGTGGGTTTGAGGATCGATACCCTGCGCAATGAGCGACCGATACGCCTCACGCTTTTTACGGGCATCGGCAAGCGTTACTTCATCTATAGAGCCAAAGCTGACCAGTGCACGTTTCTTATCATGTGGGCGGTAATAAGAGAATCGCCATATCTTTGAGCCGCTGGGTTTAATCAGTAGGTAAAGGCCGCCGCCGTCCTGTAGCGTGTACTCTTTGGCGTCCGGCTTTGCTGCTCGGATCTCTGTATTGGTGAGCGGGGTAGTTATACGTGCCATGCGGTATACCGGTTTTAGCTATACGGAATTTAGCTATATGTGAGTCGTATAGCTAACGGTATAGCTAAATTATCCGGCTGTAAACGGTGGAAACCGAAAGTTACAGACAACAAAAAACCCGAAAACTCATAGAGAATGCGGGTTCTTGTGGGGTTACCGGTCGTTTCAGAAACTTACCGGTGAAGAATTTGGTCGGCACGAGAGGATTTGAACCTCCGACCCCTGACACCCCATGACAGTGCGCTACCAAGCTGCGCTACGTGCCGACGCTATGGGGCGCTATATTACCGTCTCCTGAACCGATTGCAATAGCCAGCTGGCGCGATCGCTTTAGATTTAGGCAGTTAGTTGGCAATAAATCGCCTTTCGCTGGTGAGTACCTGTAACAGCAGCGGTAAACTTGGTTTTTCATCACGCATTTTTTCACCGTCGCTGTTGTAGGCATCGTAGCTGCCATTGGCTTCCAATTGGATGATCTGCTCTGGCGTTGTGATCATCAACGCACCGCGGTTGCCGTTCACCAGCCAGTTATTACGTCGCTGGGCCGCAAACAGGTCTTCCCCTTGCGCGTAATCCGTGGCGGACGTTTTGACATGCAGCAAGCGCTGCATTAGAGTGACCATAACGTCTTTTTGATCCGTCATTTTACTGATGGTCTGCGCCGGTGTGCCCGGCCAATGCACCACCAGTGGGATCTGCCACTGTGAGCGACGGTAGCGGCTGTCCTTATCCTGTTCGCTGGATTTTGCCGTAATAATCACGACGGTATTATCCAGTTTGCCTTGGCTTTGCAACGTATTAAGTATTGCGCTGATGTTTTGATCGGTGGCTTTAGCATCCGTTAGAACTCGGGTGCCAGTGGTGCCAAGCTCAATATAAGAGAACCACGGCGATGTGGGTTGCGTACCGGTTTCCAGCCACGTCTGCCACTGTTGAACGGTATCAACATCACGTTGAATTACCGGTACTGACAGCGAAAAATCTGACAGCAGTGCCTGGCGATAAAGCGGGTTATCAAAGCCGTTGCTTGAGAAAAGACCAAATTGATAGCCTTGTTGGTTCAGGGAAATTACCAACGCTGATGGCGTGCGTGCACTCAATACCCCATCCATGTAAGTGGTCGAGATGCCATAGAACAGGTTGAACAGGCTGCTTTGGGCATTCTGGCTGACATTGAAATGGTTGCTGAAGTGCACGTTCTCTTCTGCAAAACGCATCAACTGCGGCATACGGGTGAGCGGCAGTTGATCTGCCACCACAATCAATAGATTGTAGCCGCTGCCGGCATCGCGGAACTGAATATTGTTCAGCGGGTATTCCACCGTAATCGCCTCAGGGTTGCCCTGTAGCGCAATGCGTCGCTCATACGCTTGAGCGTCCAGCAGGCCGTGTTTTTCCAGAAATCGTCGCGCAGTCATCGGATAGGATAACGGCAATGTCGCGCGCTGCATGGTGATAGGGCGATAGAAGTTGGCATCGGCCCAGATATACATCATGTGCGAGGCGAAAAACGCACTGATAAATACCGCGGCGACCGGCATGCCAATGCGGTGACGGTTCAGACTACGCAGTTTTTGCCAGCACCAGGTGCCAAACAGCATCTCAACCATGAAAATCACGGGGATGCCGATAAACATCAGTTGCCAGTCACGGGCCAGGTCACTTTGCTCTGGATTGATCACCAACTCCCAGACGGTGAGATTCAAGTGCAGGTGGAAGCGGCTAAACACCTCCATATCCAGCAACAGCAGCGTCAGCCCCGCGGTTGCCAACGCTGCAGAGAGAAAACGCAGCAAACGCTGCGACATCACCACGAACGTCAAGGGAAAGACAATCAACAGGTAGACGGCAAAAACGATAAAACTAAAATGCCCCAGCCAACTGACAAGGGCATAGCTACGGCCTAGTAACGACGAGGGCCAATCCGCCACGAACAGATAGCGGCTGCCCACCCCCAGACTCAACAGGATGTTAAATAGCGCGAACCAATGCCCCCAACTGATCATCTGGGAAACTTTTTCGCGATAGTTGTGACGGTTGCTTACCATAGCCTCTGGTCGGTGTTAGTGCGCGTTGTGGGTAGTGATGGATGCCTGCAACGCATCAGCAAAAGAACGAGCCAATACCTGACGCTGCTCCGGTGCTACGCTGGTGTTGATAAGGTTGGTGACCATGTTGCCCAAAACCATCAAGGAGAGGTCAGTAGGGGTACGGTGTTTTTCCAATACGCTTACCAATTCGGAAAGCACTTGTTCGACGAGTTCGTCACTGTAACGGGATAATTGTGCCATAAAAGGGCGATTCTCAAGCTGATAAAGGGGAATATCTTACCGTAACGACCTGACGTTTTCCGCAATTTTATCATTTTAGCCTCAACCGCTGGCGTCTGGAGGCTTTCTCTTGCAGGGGACCTGCGTTGGTGTTTGAATACGCTCCTTGCCAAAAGGAGAGTTTATCATGAGTCTGGATATCGACCAGATTGCCTTGCATCAGCTTGTCAAACGTGATGAGCAAACGTTGGAGTTGGTGTTACGGGATTCGTTATTGGATGCCACCCCTGCCGTTGACGAGATGATGGCCGAGTTGCACCGTGTCTACAGTGCGAAAAACAAGGCCTACGGCGTGTTCGAGGAACAGAGCGAACTGGCCCAGGCACTGCGTGGCTGCCGTAAAGGGGAGGAGGATTTCCTTGGGTTTAGCCGCGCGGCCACGGCTCGGTTGCGTGATGAACTGGCGAAATATCCCTTTGCGGAAGGGGGCATCGTGCTGTTCTGCCAATACCGCTATCTGGCGGTTGAGTATCTGCTGGTGGCGGTGCTGAGCAGTTGCAGCAGCATGCGCGTCAATGAACAGCTGGATATTAGCAGTACGCACTATCTGGATATCCCCCATGCGGATATCGTGGCGCGTATCGATCTCACGGAATGGGAGACCAACCCGGAATCTCAACGCTATCTGACCTTCCTGAAAGGACGGGTAGGGCGTAAGGTCGCGGATTTCTTTATGGATTTCCTCGGTGCCAGCGCGGGGCTTGACACCAAAGCGCAGAATCGCGGCCTGTTGCAGGCGGTGGATGACTATTGTGCTGATGCGCAGCTGGATAAAAACGAGCGTCAGCAATACCGTCAGCAGGTGTACAGCTACTGCAATGAGCAATTGCAGGCAGGGGAAGAGATAGAGGTTGCTGCGTTGTCGCAGGAGCTGCCACCGTTGGGAGAGAAAACCTTCCATGCTTTTTCGGAAGAGCAGGGCTATGAATTGGAAGAGCGTTTCCCGGCGGATCGCAGCACGCTGCGCCAATTGACCAAGTTCGCTGGCAGTGGAGGTGGGTTGACGATCAACTTTGATGCTTTGCTGCTGGGCGAACGTATCTTCTGGGATCCGGCAACCGACACGCTTACCATTAAAGGTACGCCGCCGAATTTGCGCGATCAGCTACAGCGCCGTTCAAGCAGCGGTGATAAATAAGCGACCAGAAAACGAAAAACGCCGCATAAGCGGCGTTTTTCTTATCGACATTCTTGCTTGCGAGGAAAACTCGCTGCGTCCCACGGGTTTCCCCAAACGATTAAGCGCGAACGAAGTCGATGTGAGTCAGTTTCGGCTTGTAAGCGTGACGCTGAACAGCCTGAACTTTCACTTTTTCTTCTTTACCATCGACAACCAGGGTCAGAACTTCGCCGTAAAAACCTTCTTTAGCTTCCAGGTTTTTAACGCTGTCGTGATCTAGGGCGATAGATACCGGCGCTTCCGCACCACCGTAGATGATGGCTGGGAATTTGCTGGCTGCGCGCAGGCGGCGGCTCGCACCCTTACCCCGCTCTTTACGTACTTCTGCGTTAATAGTGATCATGATTTTCTCTATTTTAGAAAATACACCTGCTACAGGCGACCCAGCAACAGGTTAGGTTATTCGCAATGGAATGTGTTATTCACAATGGAACAGATTTGCTTTTGCATGACAAAAGCGGGCTGCATTCTAACGGAATATCCGCGTGGCGGCAAATGAAACCGTGTTACGCCAGCTAGCGTAATTCATTGGCACGCCGAAAACGGCCTTCATAATCAAACAGTTTTTCCCTCACTTGCCAAAAGCCTTGTCGCTGTTTGCCTTGGCGTCGCGCCACGACAAAGTCAGGCGCACGCAGGGCGGCCTGTTGGCGCAAGATATCCTGTGCGGATTGCCATGTCAGCACTAGCCCCGGCGCACGTTGGTGCACCCGTAAAAACTGCTGAGTAAATACGCGGCGCTGGGCAGGCGTATGCAGGCGAAAACGTTCGCTTACATCTGCGCCGTCTTCATCAACATAGGTGATCTTTAGCCATTCACCTTTCTCATCCTGTCCGGCCGTCATCTGCATGCCGCTACAGCGCAGCACCAGGGCATCTTTCAACTTGAGTGCGGCTTTTAGCATGTCGTCAGGATCGACCATAATGTGATCGCATTGGTGGCAACGACGCGCGGCAATGTCGTTTTCGGCACCACATTCCGGGCATACTTTAAAGCGGAAACGGTAATCGCACTGCGTTCGAACACCGTTATCGCCTTCTTCATAGCCCTGGCAGCGGCGACCATAGTGTTCGACGATATCACCCTCCGCCGTGGTTTTTCCCCAAAACAGGTTGGCAAAACCACACTGCGAGCAAAGCACTTGTACCGGTTGGCTACCGCTGTGCGGTTTATGGCTGCCTACTTCCGGCATATACAAATCATGGGGATTCCCGGCGTAATCCAGAATCAGGCAATCCGTTTTTCCCGGCGACAGGCGCAGGCCACGTCCGACGATCTGCTGATACAGGCTGACGGATTCCGTCGGACGCAGAATGGCGATAACGTCCACATGCGGCGCATCAAAGCCCGTCGTCAATACCGCCACGTTGACCAGATAGTGCAACTGTTGTTGCTTAAAGGCAGCGATCAGCGCATCGCGTTCTGCGGCAGGGGTTTCCCCGCTGATAAAAGCGGCTTTTTCTGAAGGCAACAGACCGTGTATTTCCCGGGCGTGCTCCACGGTTGCCGCAAAGATCATCACGCCTTTACGTTCGGTGCCGTAGCTGACTATCTGATTGACAATCTGGGGCGTCACGCGCTGCTGCCGTCGTAATTCACGGTTGAGTTCCGCGTCGCTGAACAGGCCGTGGGGCTGCTCGCTCAAACGGCTGAAATCATACTGCACCACTGGCATATCCATGCGCTGCGGCGGTACCAGAAAGCCGTGTTTGATCATGTAACGCAGCGGTAGTTCATAGATACAGTCGCGAAACAGGCATTGATCATCACCGCGTATCATGCCGTGATAGTGATACTGATAAATCCAGCCTTTCCCTAGGCGGTAAGGCGTTGCGGTAAGGCCGAGCAGGCGCAGTGTGGGGTTTTGTGCGCGCAGGTGCGTAATGATTTGCTGATATTGGCTGTCATCGTCATCGCTGATGCGGTGACATTCATCGATGATCAGTAGCGAGAACTGGGTAAAGGCGGGCAGATTACGCGCCACGGATTGCACGCTGCCAAACACCACTTTGCCTTCGCTGCGGCGTTGGTTAAGCCCAGCAGCAAAAATGTCGGCATCCAATCCCCAGGCGCAATATTTAGCGTGATTCTGTTCAACTAGCTCTTTGACATGCGCCAGCACCAACACGCGCCCTCGCGCTAACCGCGCCAGTTCGGCAATCACCAGACTTTTTCCTGCGCCGGTGGGCAGTACGATCAGCGCAGGGTGTTGATGTTGGCGAAAATAGGCCAGCGTGGCGGAAACCGCCTCCTGTTGATAGGGGCGTAAGGTGAACGCCATGGCCTAGTGTTGGCAAATCTTGCTGGCAGCCGTGTTAAACCCAGCGTCCTGTGGGATAAACTTGCCTTTGTTTGCCAGGAAAGCCACCAGCATGGCTGCGCTCATGTCGGCCGCGGAGCAGGTGTGGAAGCGTGCGTCGGCACCGAAACGCGCCTCAATGGCGGCAATCAGCCCCTCTGTGGTGTAGGATTCGGCAGAATCCAGCATCATATGCAGTACTTCATGACCGTGAATAGATGACATCGCGTGCTCCTGTAATAACCCTGAAAATAAAAGATGTATTTATTCTATATTTTTATGCGCCAGGGGCGAACCCTCGCCAGCGGTTAATGGAAAACAATCGCACATTTTGTGCGTATCCATTATCACAGGTGGGGGAAAACGTCGGACATTCTAGGAGCAATCGTCATCACTCGCTATACTACGACATGATTTTCCTTCCTTAACACAGACAGGCACTTGATTTTCTCATGCGATTGGACAAATTTTTATCCCAGCAACTCGGGATCAGCCGTGCATTGGTAGCACGGGAGCTGCGTGCGCAGCGCGTTACCGTTGATGGTGAGGTGGTTAAAAGCGGCGCATTCAAATTGGTACCTGAACATCAGGTTGAGTTCGATGGCAACGCGCTGGTGCAGCAGAATGGCCCGCGCTACTTCATGCTTAACAAGCCGCAGGGGTACGTGTGTTCAACGGAAGATCCGGATCACCCGACCATTCTCTATTTTATCGATGAGCCGGTTGCGCACAAACTGCATGCTGCGGGTCGATTGGATATTGATACCACCGGGCTGGTATTGCTGACCGACGATGGACAATGGTCGCACCGCATCACGTCACCCAAGCATCACTGCGAAAAAACCTATCTGGTCACGCTCGAACTGCCGCTGGCAGAGGATACGGCACACCAGTTTGAACAGGGGGTGCAACTGCACGGCGAAAAATCGCTGACCAAACCTGCGCAACTGGAAAAGCTGGATGACCATCAGGTCCGGTTAACCATTGGGGAAGGGCGCTACCACCAGGTCAAACGGATGTTCGCCGCCGTGGGAAACCGCGTGGTTGAGTTACACCGTGAGCGCATTGGTGCCATTGCGCTGGATGATGCGCTTGAGCCGGGCGAATATCGCGCACTGACGGAAGAAGAAGTAGCCAGCGTTTTGCCGCGTTGAGCCGACTTGCGCCATACTGCATGCAGTATGCGTTATGCGCTTGTCATCCACCTGATGTAAACAGGATGCGCCGCTGAACCGGCCATCAAGTCTATTTCAACCGTCACCGTGGTGGAGGCCTGCCGCTGCGGTGAATTTTTTTGTTTTGCGGGCAACACGCTGGGAGACATGCAGTGGGGAAAGCGCCATCACATAGTGGCTTGATTTTTATTCTTGGCTTGTTGTCGATGCTGACACCGTTTGCCATCGATATGTACCTGCCGGCGCTGCCGGTGATTGCCAAAGAGTTCGGCGTGGAGCCGGGCCAGGTGCAGATGACGTTAAGCGCCTACATCATGGGGTTTGCTATCGGTCAGTTATTCTACGGCCCGATGGCGGACAGCCTGGGACGTAAACCCGTGATTCTGGGGGGAACGCTGGTCTTTCATGTTGGCTGGCGTGGCCTGCGCGCTGGTGCAAACCATTGAACAGCTTAGCTTACCGTGCTGCGTATGCTGCACGGCTTGTCTGAGGCTGCGTCTGCGGTGGTGATTAATGCGCTGATGCGTGACACCTTCGCCAAAGATGAATTTTCGCGCATGATGTCATTTGTGATGCTAGTTATGACGGTCGCACCGCTGTTAACGCCGATGTTGGGCGGCGTGTTGCTGCTGTGGTTTAGCTGGCATGCGATTTTCTGGACGCTGGCCGGGCTGTCACTGATTGCCTCGGTGCTGGTGATGCGCTTTGTCAAAGAGTCGTTGCCGGTAGAAAAACGCCAGCCATTCCATTTTCGTACCACCGCCGGGAATTTCGCCTCGCTGTTTCGCCACAAAAAAGTCTTTAGCTACATGGTGGCAAGCGGGTTTTCGTTTTCTGGCATGTTCTCTTTTTTAAGCGCCGGCCCTTTTGTCTATATCGATCTCTACGGTGTGTCTCCGCAGCATTTCGGTTATTACTTTGCCCTGAACGTGGTCTTTCTGTTCCTGACCACCTACACCAATAGCAGTGTGGTGCGCCGCTTGGGGGCAAACCAGATGTTTCGCATCGGGCTACTGATACAGTTCGCTGTCGGTATCGCGCTGGTGGCTATCTACGCGTTGGATCTGGGCTTCTTGCCGTTGGTGTCGGGGGTGACTATCTATGTCGGCTGTATTGCGATGGTGATGTCAAATGCCATGGCCGTGATACTGGATGATTTTCCGCATATGGCGGGCACTGCGTCCTCGCTGGCTGGCACGCTACGCTTTGGCATGGGCGCACTGGTCGGAAGCCTGCTGCCACTGGTGAGTTTTACCAGAGCCTGGCCGATGATCGTCTCCATGTCACTCTGTTCCGTTGCCGCCTTCCTGCTTTACGGTTACGCAGCCCGCTCTCGCTGATTCCGCCCCCCCTTTTTCCGTTTGCCGCAGTGATGCGGGAAACGGAATTCTCTCGTTGCTGACCTTCAACGTCGGGCTCCATTATTTTGATCTTCCCTTTTTGTTCACGGTCAAGTGTTATCGATGTCACATTGTCTTTTTTTGGAATGTTGTTCTATAAATGTAAAATGTATGATTTAAAAGTGAACAATGTAAATAAAAGGAGTTGAGATATTGCAGGGAAAGCGTTAAATATAGGGCAACCTATAAAATCTTAAAATGTGATCAACGTGGCATTAATCAGTATTGCAATCATTTCCATTCGCTAAGAAGGGTGACTTATGACTATTGCAACGCGGATTCTTGTAGAAATGCTAATTCAGCAGTGCCGCCATATCCGGACACTGAGAGTAAACGTTCTTTCTTTGACGCCAATGTCATTGCGTTTGTTCACCATCATCATACCTGAGGGAAAGTAATAGTGGACACTCTCCAACTTTCGGTAGTGCATCGTTTGCCGCAAAGGTATCGTTGGCTATCGGGCTTCGCCGGTATCAAGGTGGAACCGATTCCGCTGAGCGGTATTCCCCTGCGGGGACGAGATGAGGACAACAACCTGATTGGCTTTAAATTATTAAGTCACGACGGCGAAATGGCATGGGTTATTTTACGTCAGTTGAACCAGTCCCTGGCTGAAATTCAGATTGATTGTGCCGTGTTGGAATGGGAAGGGGAACCCTGTCTGTTTTTACACCGTGATGATGAAAGCACAGCATTGTGTCGTCTTAAAAATGTGGGCGTCGCCATCGCGGAACCCCTGAGCGCGCTCTATCCGTTTTAAACGCCATGCCTCTGCCATGACATGGCGTGTGTGCCTCTACAGGGTAGCCATGCGCAGCAGTTCTTGTGTATAGACGCTCTGAGGCGCGGAAAAAACCTGTTCACAACGCCCTTGTTCTACCACCTCGCCTCGACGCAGCACGATAACCTGATGGCACAGCGCACGCACCACCTGTAGGTCATGGCTAATGAACAGATAAGCCAGCTGGCGTTTTTGCTGCAAGGTTTTCAATAATGTCAGAATCTGCGCCTGTACGGTTCTGTCCAGTGACGAGGTGGGTTCGTCAAGAATCAGCAGTGCGGGTTCGAGCACCAGCGCTCTGGCGATAGCAATACGCTGCCGCTGACCACCGGAGAATTCCGACGGGTAGCGGTGACGAAATTCGGGATTAAGGCCGACTTCGCGCATCACCTCAATAACCCGCTGTTCTCGATCGGAGGCACCCATCTTCTGGTGCACTTCCAGCCCTTCTTCGATAATTTGCAGCGCGGTGCGCCGTGGATTCAGCGACGAATTGGGGTCCTGAAACACCACTGGATCTGGCTACGCAGTGGTAACATTTGGCGGCGATTAAATTGGTGCAGCGGTTGTTCATCAAACACAATGTTACCGCGTGAGGCGATGAGCCGTAACAATGCCAGTCCTGTAGTGCTTTTCCCTGAACCGGATTCCCCCACCAGTCCCAGGCTTTCGCCACGACGTAAGGTGAAATTTAACCCATTGACGACGGTTTTTTCTGCCACTGTGCGCCGCAACAGCCCACGCTTGATGGGGAATGAAATCGAGAGCTTTTCTACGCGTAGCAGCGTCGGCGTATCATCCGGCAGAGGCAGCGCAGAACCGGAGGGTTCGGCATCCAGCAGCTGTCGGGTGTAGCTGTGCTGCGGTGCGGCGAAGAGGTCGCGGCAACGATTTTGTTCTACGCAGCGCCCACCCTGCATCACGGCAACCTTGTCCGCCAGTTGCTTGACGATATTCAGGTTATGCGTGATGAACAGCAGGCTTATACCCAACTCTTGCTTAAGTTCACGCAATAAGGTGAGAATTTGTGCCTGCACGGTGACATCCAGCGCGGTAGTTGGCTCATCAGCAATCAGCAAATCTGGCTGCATCAGCAGGGCCATCGCGATCATTACCCGCTGGCGTTCACCGCCCGACAGTTGATGAGGAAAGTCTTTCAGGCGCGTCTGTGCCTGCCGTATGCCAACGCGATCCAAACAGGTAAGCACTTCACTGCGCGCAACGTCTCGCGTCATTGCGCGGTGCAACGTCACCACTTCCATCAATTGCTTTTCAATGCTGTGCAGCGGGTTCAGTGACACCATCGGTTCCTGGAAGATCATGGCGATACGGTTGCCGCGCAGTTCGCGTAACCGTGTTTCTGGCGCATGCAGCAGCGATTCACCGTCAAACAGGATATCCCCTTGAGGATAGATAACCGGTGGAGAAGGCAGCAGGCGCAGTACCGACAGCGCAGTGACGCTCTTGCCCGAGCCGGATTCACCCACCAGCGCCAGCGTTTCACCGCGCTCGACGTTGAAGGATACCGAATCCACCACCTGATGCACCTGTTCACCCTGGCGAAACGCGATGCTGAGATCCTCAATCTGTAACAGTGGAGTTGGGTTCATATCAATGTGCCTTGCTGGGATCAAAAGCGTCTCGCACCGCTTCGCCAATAAAAATCAGTAACGACAACAGGGTTGCCAACACCAAAAATACGGTAATGCCGAGCCAGGGAGCCTGAAGATTATTCTTCCCTTCCAGCAGCATGGCGTTGCGGAAGACATGGCGGTACAGAATGCTGTTTTCGTCCAGCCCTTTGGCACGTGCGGTGACCACATATTGCTTGCGAATCTCGTCCATAAACGAGTTTTTGGTCAGCATGGTCAGCGTTGCAAAGCCGCCAATCACCGTTGCCAGTACGGGCAACGTGATGTACCACAGGTAATCGGTGATTTTACTGTACCAGGGCAGGGTGTCGAAATTACTCGATACCAGCCCGCGCAGCGGGAACCAGTCCAGATAGCTGCCGCCGGCAAACAGCACAATCAGCAAGATGGCAAACAAGAATGCCGGGATAGCATAGCCGACAATAATCAGGGTGCTGCTCCAGGTATCAAACGGTGTACCGTTCTTGACCGCCTTTTTGATGCCAAGTGGGATTGAGACCAGATAAATGATCAGAGTGCTCCATAACCCCAGTGTGATAGAAACCGGCATACTCTGCTTGATAAGCTCAATCACCGAGGAGCCGCGAAACAGGCTATCGCCAAAATCCAATCGGGCATAGTTCCACAGCAGCGTGAAATAGCGCTCGTGAATCGGCTTATCAAACCCGTAGCGTTTGGTGATTTCCGCAATCACCTCTGGGTCCAGCCCGCGAGCGCCACGGTAGGCATTTTCCACGGTCAGTGTACCACCGCCGCTACGCGCCATCGCACCATCCATGCCGCCACCGGCACCAAACCCGCTGCCCTGACCCATTTCGATGGCGGCAATGGCCTGATCAACCGGGCCACCTGGGGCTATCTGCACAATAAAAAAGTTAATAGTAATAATGGCCCACAGCGTGGGGATCACCAGCAAAAGTCGGCGTAGTAAATAGGTTCCCACCATGGCTCCTTGACGGCGTTCGGGCGGCAATGACTGCGCCCGCTGTGTATCGTACCACCAGCTATCCAACCCTAACGTATAGGTCGGTCGGGTTGCTGACATGGCGAATTTATCCCAGTAAGCGTAGCGATCGTGATTGGAGTACCACATGGGGATCATGAATTGATTCCAGGTCACTACCCGGTCCAGCGCGCGGCCAAGGGACAGCAATTCCGCCTTATTGCCCTGATGCGCATCGATTTGCTCAATAAGCGCGTCAATGGCAGGATCGCTCACGCCCGCCGTGTTATAGGTTGAATCGAGGTATTTCGTATGCCAGCCAAATTTGAGGTTGCCATCCGGGTAAATTCTTGCCGGGTAAAGGCGGGCGAGCATATCAAAATCGCGGGCGCGCAGACGATTGGTGAACTGCCCGCTGTCAATCAGGCGCAGCTTCATATCGATGCCCAAACGTTTGAGATTTTGCTGGAACGGCAGTACGTACTGCACGTTGGCAGCGCTGGGGAGCAATAATTCGAAGGTAAACGGTTGTCCGGTTTTGCGGTTGACCAACTTCTGGTTTTTCAATTCCCAGCCAGCGTCCTCAAGCAACTGCAAGGCCTGTTGCCAATGGGCGCGATCGTAGCCGCTGCCATCACTTTCTGGCGGTTGAAAGCTGGGGCCAAACACTTCAGGCGGTATTTTGTCCCTGAGCGGCTCCAGCCATTTCAATTCCTCTGGGCTGGGAGTACCTTGCGCGGCATATTCTGTGTTTTGGAACAGGCTGTTAACGCGCTGATAGGCGTTGTAATAGAACGCCTTGTTCATCCAGTTAAAATCAAAATTAAGCCCAATGGCTTGTCGGATGCGGCGATCCTGAAACAGCGGACGCTCAATATTGAACACCAGCCAGCGGGTATCCTGTGCCGCTTGATTCGCCCGATCGCGCTTGACGATATAACCCCGAGCGAAGTTACCGCCCTGATACTGCGTTGCCCAGTGCTTGGGTGATCCTTCGACACGCAGATCGAAAGCGCCCGCTTTAAACGCTTCCAGCGCGACACTGTCATCCAGATAGTAGTCGTAACGGATTTGGTCGAAATTATTCAAACCGCGATTCACCGGTAGATCGGCTCTCCAATAGTCTTGTACCCGTTTGTAGGTCACATATTGGTCGGTGCGGTAGGAGGTGATGCGGTAGGGGCCACTGGCCGGTGGGGGATAGGACAACGGATCGGCAAGACTGTGATTTTTCCAGAAACTTTCAGGCATAACGGGCAATGTCAGCATCCCCAGCAGCCGTTCTTTATCCGGCTCAGGCATTTCCAGCCGCACGGTGCGCGGCCCGATAGCGGTCACCGTGACGCCTTTGTACACCACGCGGAACTGTGGAACCCCTTGCGTCATAAACATATTGAAGGTGAAGGCTACATCAGAGGCTAAAATCGGTGAGCCGTCGTGAAACGTGGTTTTTGGGTTCAGTTCCACTTCCATCCAACGAAAATCGTCAGCATGGCGCGCATGCAGTGCAATCAGCGGGTAAAAGCTACCCGGCTCATCATCGGATAAGGTAAACAGCGTATCGTACAGGCGTTCGGTACGCTCAGCCGCCACGCCGCGTAACGCAAAACGGTTGAAGTTATCATAAGTTCCCAAAGCGCTGAGTGTGATGCTCCCCCCTTTGGGCGCGTCAGGGTTGACGTAACCAAAATGCGTGAATCCCTCGGGATATTTAGGCTCTCCCAACAAGGCGAACGAGGTGTTCTGTTGGACGGTGTCGGCAAAGGCTCCCCAACAAAGAGAACCGAGCAAAGCCAGGGTGGCCACACGTTTTAGCATTGCGCTGTGTTTCTCCTGCAAAGCCGTGCAATTATCTTGCATCAGACCAAAGTTGCGGTGATTTTCATTTGCATCACTTGAATATAGGTCAAACCGATGTTGCCGCCTATAGGTAATAGGTCAGCCCGTCCCTTTTTACCATGAAAATTACGTGTAACCTACTTTATATCAGAGAGTTGAACAGCTTTTCATCAAGCGTGACGTTTAGCCTGGAGCGTGGAGGTTGGTGTATGTCGCATCATGACAAAAAAAAAACGCCGCTGGTTAAGCGGCGCTCTGTTTTCGTTTCGTTTTGCACATCAAGGGAAATGTGACTAACTGGTCATATTATTAACTGATCTTGTCGTTAGCTGGTGGCACCTTTGCTGAAAATGCGGCGACCTTCCTGATAACGTTTATTCCAATAGGCATCGTCCATGCTGGAAATCATCACACCCGCACGGGTGGAGGCATGAACAAACTGGTTATTACCAATGTAGATGCCAACGTGACGACCGGTGGAACCAGCGCGGAACAGCACCAAATCACCGGGGCGAAGTTTGCCGCGCTGCACCTGAATGCCCGATTCCTGCTGTTCATAGGTTGAACGCGGTAGTTCCATGCC
>NZ_JBPETA010000067.1:0-15722 GCF_051710365.1 Symbiopectobacterium sp.
GAAGCAATGTCTCAATCCTAGCCCATTGATCATCTCGAAGTGCATAGCGACGTGTCATCTCTTACTTTTTAGGCCAAAGTAGACAATCATACACGCTTATCCAAGCATTTGATGACAGGCCCTAGTGTACAGTTGTGTAAATTTAAAATAACGAGACAAACATGAACAGCACAAGCACACCAATGTCGCCGCAGAGCGATAGCGCAGCAAACCACAATAGCTCAATCTCTGCCTGAAAGCCCTACACACAACCGGGCGCGCCGTGCCGCCTGGGGAAGTTTTGTCGGCGCCGTTGTCGACTGGTATGACTTTCTACTGTACGGAATAGTTGCCGCTTTGGTGTTTAACACCGAATTTTTCCCACAGATCAGCCCGACCATGGGCACGTTGGCGGCCTTTGGGACTTTTGGCGTTGGCTTCTTGTTCCGCCCGCTGGGCGGCATGGTGTTTGGTCACTTCGGCGATCGTCTGGGTCGTAAACGCATGCTGATGATCACCGGATGATGGTGATCGCTACCGCGTTCATCGGCCTGTTGCCTTCATTTGCGTCTATCGGCTGGTGGGCTCCGGTGCTGCTGGTCACCCTGCGCGCCATTCAAGGGTTTGCTGTCGGCGGCGAGTGGGGCGGTGCAGCGTTGCTTGCGGTAGAAAGCGCGCCGAAGAAGAAAAAAGCCTTTTACAGTAGTGGCGTGCAGGTCGGTTATGGTGTTGGCTTGTTGCTGGCGACAGGATCTATTTCTGTCGTCAGTCATTGGACGACCAACGAGGAATTTGTGACCTGGGGCTGGCGATTGCCGTTCCTGTTCAGCCTGATACTGGTTGCCATTGCCTGGTGGGTGCGTAACGGCATGAATGAATCGCAGGAGTTTGAAGCCAATAAAACGCTGCAAGAGCGCGCCAACAAACTTCGCTCGTTCCCTATTTTTGAAGCATTGCGTAAACATCCAAAAGCATTTCTACTGATCATTGCCCTGCGCCTTGGCGAACTGTTGACGATGTATATCGTTACGGCCTTTGCGTTGAACTACTCAACCGCACATCTCGGCCTGTCGCGCGATATATTCTTGAATATCGGTCTGCTGGTGGGGGCAATCAGCTGTTTCTCTATTCCTGCTTTCGCCTGGCTGGCGGATAGCTTCGGCCGTCGTCGTATCTATGTCACCGGAGCGCTGATCGGTGCGGCCAGTGCAGTGCCGTTCTTTATCGCGCTGGAGCATCACAACACGGTGCTGATCCTGCTGTTCGCCATTCTGCTGGCGAATGTCGCGCATGATATGATCGTCAGCGTACAGCAGCCGATGTTTACCGAACTGTTTGGTACCGCCTACCGCTATAGCGGTGCAGGTGTGGGTTATTATCAGGTCGCAAGCGTGGTGGGCGGTGGCTTTACGCCGTTTATCGCCGTGTTGCTGGTGACCGTGTTCTCCGGTGCCTGGTATGGCGTTGCGGGTTATCTGGCGATGGGGTGTCTGATCTCAGCAGTGGTCGGTATGAGTATGAAGCCGCAATCAACGGATTAAGTGCTAATTAAGTGCTAATAAAGACCGTAACGCGATAGTGCTTACGTTACGGTCTCTCTCATTATTTTGCGCTAAGTTGCGTTTTAACCGCATCGAGCGCTTCCAGCGCACATTGTTGGTCGATACTGCCCGAGGGCGCGCCACCGATGCCAATCGCCCCAATGGTTTGATCCCACACTTTTAACGGCACGCCACCCGCCAGCAATAAAAAGCCTGGAATATCACGCAGATTTTGCGCTTCAGCATTGGCTTGGGCGTTTTTCATCACGTTTTCTGTGGGTGCTTTCGTAGTGAGTGCGGTAAACGCCTTCATTCGGCTCGCTTCGAGGGTATGCGGGCCGGCGTTGTCCATGCGTTTGGCCAACTTCACTACGCCAGCACGATCGACGATGGTTACCGCCACGTTCACATTCTTAGCACTGCACGACTGGATAGCATGTTGTGCCAGCTGTTCTGCCAGCGCCAAAGAAAGATTTTTTTCGCTTAACACGCCATTGGCAAAGCTGGGAAAGGCGGTAATGCCGTTGAAAAGCAGGGTGGTGATAAGAAGACGTTTGGTCACGTATTCAATGTGTTGCTCCGCAATAAAAATAGTATTCATGCTCTATGTTCTCTTCATGCATTCAGGCTGGTTTTAAACACCTTTTTTGCATGCCAGACTATGTAGCAATACACTCATTGAATACGTGACCCAGGTTAGCATCAGCGCCGTAGACAGCGCCGGAAACCCGGCCAGCGTCAGCGGCACACTGGATATCGTCACGCACACCACGTTCAACGTGACATTGAATACCCCGTTTGTTGACGGCAAGCTGAATGCCGCAGAGGCGGGCGCAGATCAGGTATTGAGCGGTAACACCGGCGTTAACGGCGCGGGGCAAAAGGTGACGGTAACCATCGATGGGAAATCTTATACCGGAACCGTGACAGAGACGGGTCTATGGAGCGTCACCTTACCCGCCGCCGATCTGCAAGACCTGAACGATAGCGCTCACACGCTGATCGTCACCGCGCAAGACAAAGCCGGTAACCCCAGCACGCCCATCACGAGTGGATTTAGCAGTATCGTGGAGAACAATCTATCAGCGGGGATTACCAGGCCATTATTCAATGATGGCTTCCTCAGCGCCAGTGAAGTCCAGGCAGGCGTTACCCTCAATGGGCAAACCGGGCTTGCCAGCAACAGCGGACAAACTGTCAGCGTCAGCATTAACGGCACGGTCTATCCCGCCACCGTGAATGCCAACGGCAGTTGGAGATTGCCGCTCAGCAGCACCGTTCTGTCAGCATTGCCGGATGGCACGGTTAACGTGATTGTCACGGTAACGGATAGCGTCGGTAACAGCACCACCACCACGGGCAGTGCAGAGGCACTATTCCACACCTTGCCAAGCGCCACGGTAGTGCTGCCTTTCGGCGATGGCTACCTCAATCTGGATGAGTCAAATAAGCCGCAGACGCTGAGCGGTAAAACCGGGATCAGCGGCAGCGGACAAACCGTGACGGTGACGCTGGATGCAGGAACCGCAAACCAACAGGTGTTCACTGGCGTGCAAGTAGACGGTTTGGGCGGCTGGTCACTGCCACTGACCTCAACGCAATTGGCGGCATTTACTGAAGGTGGGCATACGTTACTGGTGACCGTCACCGACAAGGCAGGCAACCCCAGCAGCGCTACCGTTAACGTTACTGCGGCATTGACGCTGCCCGCACCTGACATTACCGGACCCTTATTTGGCAGCGACAACATCCTCAACATCGCGGAAGCCAGCGCTCCCATTACCATCACAGGTACCACTAATAGCACCGGCAGTGCGCAAAACATCAAGGTCGAGATTGATCTTAACGGCGTGATTTATCAGGCCGTGGTCACGGACAACACCTGGAGCGTCACCTTGCCAGCCAACGCGTTGAGTTCGTTAGCTGAAAGTGATGACCACACGCTAATCGTGACGGCGACCGACGCAGCGGGCAACACTGCCAGCGACACGGTGACCTTTGAAAATGATTTTCATGCGCCCGCTGTTACGCTCAACACCCCGTTTGATGACGGTTACCTGAATGCAACAGAAATTGCAGCACTGAGCGGTAATGCGGGTGATGCCACGAGCGTTACCGTGAAGATCGGCACAAAATCGTATGATGCCACTGTATCTGGCGGCGTTTGGTCGCTTGACGCTGACCAGTTGATTGGGTTGGTTGATGGCACACAAACCCTGACGGTCACCGCCACTGATGCCGCAGGCAACAGCGCCAGCGTCGGTATCCAGGTGCATATCGTGGTCAATACGCTGCCAACGATTACTTTCGGTGATTTTGTTGGTGGCGATGGGCTAAACTATGTCGAAAGTCGCAGCGCGCAAACCTTGAGCGGCACCTCAACCGGACTGGAAGCCGGGCAAAAAGTGACCGTCACGGTGAAAGGCCACAGTTACGAAACCAATATTGGCGCCGGAGGAAGTTGGTCGGTGTTAATTCCGGCCTCAGAGTTGCAGCAGTTCACCAATCCAACCGAAATCGCCATCCAAGCGCAAGATAAAGCCGGTAACATCGTTAATGAAACACTAGATGTCCCTGTGAATATTGTTCTGCCGCAGGCTCCAACAATGGTGATTAATGCCATTGCCGATGACAACACTATCAATAAGGATGAATCACAAGCACCCATCACCGTTTCGGGGGTGGTGCACCACGGCGATAACCCGCAGACGATCACCTTACTCATTAATGGTATTCAACCAGTTGGAAATGTCACCACTGACAATGACGGTAAATGGAGCCTGGTCATCCCCGTCTCCGATCCAGTCTACACCGCGTTTACGTCAGATGGCGCGGTGACTATCAGTGCGTCAACCGAGGTGAACGGTGATACTGTTGACACCAGCACCAACGTTCAGGTCGACATCACGCCACCAACGGTCATTATCCTCACCTTCGCCGGCGATAACACGCTAAACAACAGTGAACTGGCAACGGCGCAAACCATCAATGGCACCGCCTCCTTTGCGGAAGTTGGGCGCTTTGTCTCTGTGACGCTGAACGGGAAAACCTATCAGGCACAAGTCCTCGATAACGGTAGCGGCACGGGCGGTATCTGGTCGGTTAGCGTTCCCACCGCCGATCTCAATGCGCTCAGTCAAGGACAACATTCGATTACCGCAACGCTGACAGATGCGGCAGGCAACACAAGCAACACCGGTTCGCTCACTATCACGGTTGATACAGACATCCCGCTGCTGACCATCGATGCCTTTGCGGGCAACAATATCCTCACGATGGCCGAAGCGCAACTGGGACAAGTGCTGAAAGGTACAGGTGAGAAAGGGGCTACGGTAACGCTGACGGCAGGTCCGCTCACCGGCAACGTAGTGGTTGATAACAATGGCAACTGGCAGATTCCCTTTACAACCGTCGATCTGACCAAACTCACCGATGGCCCGCAGGTGATCGGCCTGACCATTACTGACGCCGCCGGTAACAGCAGCAGTAACACAGTGACCTTAAACGTATCGCTCAACCAGACGCTGGGCGCAGGCGTTGACGATATTTTCGGTAACAACGGTATCCTCAACTATGCCGAATCGCTGATAACACAGGTCATCAGCGGTCACGCTACCGGCAGTTCTCTGGGTGCCAAAGTCAGTGTCATCATCGCAGGCACCACCTTCGAGGCCACCGTCGGCGCGGGCGGAGCCTGGAGCGTGTCATTCCCGCAGTCTGTATTATCAGGGCTTTCCGACGGACTGCTGCAAGTAGAAGTCGACATCGTTGACGTCAATGGCAACAGCAAGAATGAGCTGGTCGACATTGATGTATTGCGTTCTGTGCCAACGATTGATTCCATTCTGGCTTTTGGTGGTAATGGCCTTGGTTTGCCTTATGGCCTAAATGCGCTTGAAGCAGCAGCCGATCAGATCATTAGCGGCGTGGTCGGAAATATCGATACCACCAAAGGCGCTTATAACATCACCGTCACGCTGGGAACCAAAACCTACACCGCCACCGTAGGGGCTGACGGCGCGTGGAACCTCTCCATCCCCACGCTGGATTTGAAAGCCTTGCAGGACGGCACGCTGGCGCTTGGTGTCAGTGTTACCGATTACGGCGGCAACGTGGTCAGCAAAACCGTAAACGTGCCGGCGATAATTAATAACCTGCCCAGCCTGACCCTCGATCCGATATTCGGTGACGAGCTGCTCAACCTCGCCGATTTGGTAAACGCTCAGACGATCAGCGGCACCGCGCTGAATCTGGCTTCCAGCACGCAACTGACGGATTAATCTGGCAGGGGTAAGAACGTTGACCGCAACGGTCGGGACCGACGGCAAGTGGAGTACCAGCGTCGGCACCGATGCATTAGCATTGCTGCAAAACCTGGGCAATGGCAATGTTACCGTCACGGTGAATGCCGGCGACAGCGTGGATAACAATGTTTCCCTCGGCGGTGGCTTAACGCTGGGCTTCTCCCTGCCCGTGGTTACGCTTAGCCCCATTTTTGGTGGCGATGGTTTCCTCAATTCCGCAGAAGCACTGGTGGCTCAAACCTTGAGTGGAGTGGTCACCAACGCCGCGGTTGGCTCCCAGGTTACCGTGACGCTGGGCAGTAAAACCTTCCAAACTACGGTCGGTGCCGCCGGGGCCTACAGTCTGACCTTGCAACCTTCCGATCTTGCTGCACTGGTTGATGGCAGCGTCTCGGTCAAGGTGGAGGTGACTAACGCCAGCGGTAACACTGGTTCCATCAGCCAAACCATTACGGCCATCACCAAAAACTTACCGACCATCAGCCTTAATTCGCTGTTTGGCGGTGATGGCTATCTCAACGTGGCGGAAGCAGCGCTGGGCCAAACCCTGAGCGGCACCACAACCAATGCAGGGATGGGATCAAAAATAACGCCCACCATTGGTGGGCTTTCGCGGGAAGCCACCGTGCAGGCTGGGGGCGTTTGGAGCATCTCAGTGACGCCAACGGAATTGCAATCATTGGCAAACGGCAACCTGACCGTCAACGCAACGGTGACGGATAAAGCAGGCAATAGTAATAGCACCAGCGCAGGTCTGACGGTGGCGCTCACGCCACCAACCATTACCTTCAACCCGCTGTTTGGAAATGGTATTTTGGATCTTAACGACCTGCTCAGCACACAAATCCTGAGCGGCACCTCTACACAAGCGGCAGCGGGTACCACCCTGACGTTAACGCTTGGAGGAAAAACCTATACCACCACCATCAATGCGGGCGGCAGTTGGTCATTGAACCTACCCACCGTGGATCTGCAAGCGTTGGCGGATGGCTCTTTAACCGTGAATGCGCAACTGACCAATGCCGCAGGTAACAGCATCAGCCAAAACAGCCTGGCAACGGTTGCCATTAATGCCGCACCGACCATCACGCTCAATCCGCTGTTTGGCGGCGATGGCCTGTTAAACGCCGTAGAGGCAGCGACCAACCCAATCATCAGCGGCACCACCACCAACGCCGTGGGTTCAACGCTGCGTGTCACGCTGGGCAGCAGAACCCTGACAACCGTGGTACAAAGCGATGGCACCTGGTCGGTTGGCTTGTCCGCCACCGATCTCACTGCGCTTACCGACGGCAATCTGACACTGGGCGTCTCGCTGGAGACCAGCCATACCGCTGCAACCAGTCACGAAACAAGCACGACGCATGATGACAGTACCTTGACGCTCGCCAGCCTGAATGAGGTGCAAAGTACCGGTGCAAGTGCCACGGTAACCACGCCGAGCGATATCAGCTACAGCATCGGCGGCGTTGCTATCGTGCCCACTGACAGCAACACGCTAACCGGCAGTGATGGCGATGACTTGCTTCAGGTTTCTGTACTTGACGCGCTTCATATCGACGGCGGTGCAGGCACCGATATGCTGGCGCTGAGTGGCGAACATCTGGCTCTGGATCTTACCGCGCTGGGACTCAGCATCGACAACATCGAAATCTTCGATCTCGGAGCTTCGGGTACCAACAGCATCACGCTCGATTTGGCGCGCGCGCTGTCTGTCACCGATAAACCCGAAGATGATTTGCGCATCCTGGGCGCAACGGGCAACGAGGTCAATTTGATCCCCGACCCCAGCGGCACCTGGGCCCTGACCGGGCAACGGGCGCTGGATGGCATGATGTTCGATGTGTATCACAACTCGGCGTTAGAGAGCGGCAACACGCTGGGAGATGTGCTGGTGCAGCAAGGGCTGCACGTCAACATCGTCTAATAATAAAACGGAAGCAACCACCACAGGCACACTGTTGCCTGTGGTGCACACGACGGTCAGGGTGTTGATAATGTTGAAAATTAAGCACACTTTTTTTGCCAGAAATGACGTTTTCCAGCCACACTCAGGAACAGCCTTACGCTGTCTGAGCCTGCTTTTTCTTTTCACCGCTACGTTAGGTGCCCCGCCACTCTTGGCTCAACAACTGGGTGTGACCTGGCAGGCAGCCCCCAGTGAACAGCAGATCGACAGTTTGAGTCTGGAACAGGCCATTCTGCGTGCCTTTGCCCGAAACCCACAAATCGCCCAGGCGGCAGCGCAAATTCGTATCGGTGCCAGCGAATTGAAATTGGCGGAAAGCGCCTGGATGCCACAGATTGCGCTGAACGGCGGCGTTGGTCGACAAAACCAAAGTGACACCCCCGGCACGCGCGGCCGCACCACCTCTGCTGGCGTCTCGTTAACCCAGCTTATCTACGATTTTGGTAAAACCAGCGGCAGCATCGGCGAACAGCATCATCTCTCGGATGCTTACCGCTACCAGCTCTACAGCATCATGACCGGTGTCGGTCAACAAACGCTGCTCGCCTATTTACAGGTCAAGCGCTATCAAACGCTGTCTGCCTCGGCTGAGCGACATATCACCTCGCTTGAAGCCGTGAAAGCCATCGCGCAAATGCGCGCGCAAGCCGGACTGAACTCTCAATCGGATGTGTTGCAAGCGGAGACGCGTATCGCGGGCACGGTCGCGACACTGGAGCAATATCGTGCACAGCAGCGTTCCGCGCTGGCGCAATTGACCGTGTTAACCGGTGTGGTACCTACGCGCCTACCGGATTTGCCGCAAACGCTGCTACAGCAAGAGGTCACCTTACAGGCGTTGCCCTACGAACAAAGCGCGCAGGTACGCAGCGCACAGTCACGTCAGGAAGCGGCCCGACAGCGTATCAGGCAGGCAGAAGCCAAACATTGGCCCAGTTTCTCTGTGCAGGCGGCGCGCGCGCGCAACGATACCCGTAATCGCGCCTACTGGGACGATCAGGTGCGGCTGCTGGTGGAAGCGCCTATCTATCAGGACGGTGCCGTCAGCGCACAGATTGATGCCGCTCAGAATGCACTCGAGGCCGCACAGGCTGAGGTGGAAGCGGCTAAGCTGGATATTAACCAGCGCGCAGCCACGTCCTATGCCGACATGATTGGCGCGCAGCAACGTCAGGCTGCCAGCGAACGCCAGCGCCAACTATACTCGCGATGTCTATCGCGACGAATATCGCCTGAGCAAACGCAGCCTTAACGATCTACTCAGCGTGGAGCAGGACGTGCTTCAGGCTGAAAACGCCCGAGCAATGGCACAGTTTGACGGCTAGGATGCAACAGTCAACTACGCGGCTGCCGTCGATAATCTGCTGGATATGCTCGGCATAGAACGAGACAAAGCCAATGGCGATCGGCTGCCATCACTGTAATGGCATCGAAGGTAATAGTGTGAAAAGTGGCTGATAACCACGTGTTTACTCACAGGAGATTGCATGGCTGCATCTGCCACCACAGAAATATGGATCGCCGCACTGGCAAGAACAGCCGCGCATTATGGGCATGTTATTGATGTGCGCACCGTTGCACAACAGATGCGCTGGCATGAACAACTGCCGCTGGCGCGCAAGCTGGAACAGATAGCTCACCTGATGGGACTGCACACCAGCCTGTGCCGCTGGGATCGTTTGCGCTGGAGTCCCGGTATTCTTCCGGTACTGGCCGCCGCCCATGACGGCAGCGTACTGGTGATCGAAGCCATCGATGAGGACCAGAATTTGCTGTACTGGCGCAGCGACGGTGGCGATTTACAGCGCAAAATCGACAAAGAGACGTTGCAATCGCAGATTCAGGACACGCTGGTGCTTACCGGCATTGCCGAACGTGGTCGCGATGCCCGCATCGATGATTTCGTCAAACCCTACCGTAAACACTGGTTCTGGCAGCACTTTGCCCATGCCAAACGACAGATCGGCGAAGTGGCGCTGGCCTCTATCATCGGCAATGTGTTGGCACTGGCAGGCATTCTGTTTTCGATGCAGGTCTACGATCGCATTATCCCCTCACAGTCGATGCCCACGCTGTGGGTGTTGTTTGGTGGCGTGCTGCTGGCTGCCGCTATTGAATACGCGATTCGTTCATCCCGCACTGTGATCTCCGATTTAATGGGCAAGCAGATCGACCTGCGGGTTTCCGGCATGCTGTTCGCCCGCGCGCTGGCCATCAAGAATGAAGCGCGTCCCAAATCCACCGGATCCTTTATCTCTCAACCGCGAGAAATCGATCAGGTCCGTGAATTACTGACCTCGACCACCGTCGGCGCGGCGGCAGACATGCCTTTTGTGCTGCTGTTTCTGGCACTGATGTCGTTTATTGGCGGCCCGCTGGTGTTTATTCCCATGTTGGCGATCCCGCTGATTGTCATTCCCGGCATCTTGCTGCAATGGCCTATGGCAAAGCTGGCTAAAGAGGGCATGCGCGAGAGCGCGCTGCGCAACGCGGTGCTGGTGGAATCGATTGAGGGCGTCGAAGACATCAAGGCACTTCAGGCAGAACCCTATTTCCAGCGGCAATGGGAGCAAACTCACGAGGTGAGCGCCGCCGTCGGCATGAAGCAGCGCCTCTGGGGCGCACGTCTGACCGGATGGGCGTCGACAGTACAGCAGCTCACCTATGCTGGCATGTTGGTGTTCGGCAGTTATCTGGTGTTGGCCGGCGACATCACCACCGGTACGCTGGTGGCGTGTAGCCTATTGTCATCCCGCACCATCGCTCCGCTGATGCAACTGACCATGGTGTTCTCGCGCTGGCAGCACGCCAAAAATGCCCTGACCGGACTCGATGAACTGCTGCAAAAACCGCTCGACAGGCCTGAGGCACAAGAAATCGCCCACTGCCCAGTGCTGCAAGTCCACTACCAAGTGACACAGGCGCAGTACAGCTACGATCCGGAAAAGGGAAATAACGCGGTGTTTATCAACACGCTGGATATCAAACCTGCCGAACGCGTGGCGATACTGGGCAAGGTCGGCACCGGAAAATCCACTCTGCTCAAACTGCTCGCAGGGCAGGCGACCGCCACATGCGGCAAAGTAACGCTGGACGGCGTCGACATGGCGCACATGGACCCGGCAGACATGCGCCGCCAGGTTGGCTTTCTTTCTCAGGATTCTCGGCTGTTTTTTGGCAGTCTCAGGCAAAACCTGATGCTGGGCAACCCCCACGCCAGTGAGCAGGAATTACTGGCAGCGCTGCGTATCAGCGGGGCGCTCAGCATGGTGCAGCAGGATGCCTCCAGTCTTGAGCGCATCATCCAGGAAGGCGGGTGCGGCCTGTCCGGCGGGCAGTGTCAAGTGTCAAATGGTGCTGTTAAGCCGTCTTATCCTGCGCAATCCGCAGATCGTGCTGATGGATGAACCCACGGCCTCAATGGATGAACAACTGGAAGAACAGGTTATTCGCCAAATGAAAAGCTGGCTGGGAGGGTGCACGCTGGTGCTGGTGACACATCGCCCGGCCCTGCTCAAGCTGGTCGACAGGCTGATTGTCATCGACAACGGGCGCGTTATTGCCGATGGCCCCAAAGACCAGATACTCAAGGCGGTCAGCAAACCGCTGGATAACGCGCAGCAGGTCGCCTGAGGGAGAAAATCATGAACAAGACGCTGTTCAGCGCAAAAGGTAAAGCCTCCTCCAGAGTGATTTGGCTGACGCTGCTGGGGCTGGTGGTGTTTTTCGCCTGGGCGAAAATCGCCATTCTCGATGAAGTCACCGTCGGTAGTGGCAAAGTCACCCCGTCCACGCGAGCCCAGGTGATTGAAAGTCTTGATGGTGGCGTAATTGATAACCTGTATGTCCAGCAAGGGAATATCGTGGAAAAAGGCCAGACGCTGGCACAACTGGACATCAATCGCGCCCAGTCCGTCTACGGTGAGGCCTTTTCGCGCGTAACCACCCTGCGCGCCTCGGCGGAACGGTTGCGCGCGGAGCTAAGCGGAGAGCCGCTGCGCTTTAGCGAAGAGACATTGAAAGATCCCAATCTGGCTGCGCGCGAACGCCAGTTGTATGAATCCCCCCTGCGTAACCGAGATGAAACCGTGCTTAACCTGCAACAATCCATGCGACTGGTAGAACAGGAATTGAAAATGACCGAACCGCTGGTGGCACGCGGCGCCGCCAGTGCAGTCGAAGTGATCCGTCTGCGGCGACAAATCAGTGAAATCCGCGGCAAGATCGATGAAGCACGCAATCTGTATGCCGTCAGGGCGCGCGAAGAGCAGGTAAAAAATAACGCCGATCTGGAAGCACAGTTGGAAGTGGTCAACGGCAAGGCCGACCAGCTACGGCGCGCCACACTCAACTCCCCCGTGCGCGGTATCGTCAAAGATATTCAGGTCACCACAGTTGGCGGCGTACTGCAACCCGGCGGCAAGTTGATGGAAATCGTACTGCTGGAAGACAAACTGCTAATTGAAACCCGCGTCAACCCGCGCGATATCGCGTATATCCGCCCTGGATTGCCTGCCATTGTCAAAATTACCGCCTATGACTCATCGATTTATGGCGATCTCGACGGCGAGGTAGAAAGCGTTTCACCAGATACGTTGCAAGATGAAGTACGGCGCGATCAGTATTATTACCGGGTTTATGTGCGCACGCTGGAGAGTGGGTTGACCAATAAAAACGGCGACCGGTTTGCCATTGTTCCCGGCATGATGGCCAATGTGGAGATTAAAAACGGGCAAAAAAGCGTGCTCGATTACTTGATCAAGCCACTGAATAAAGTGAATGAGGCGCTGCGTGAACGCTAGCGCCTCATCAGCGTATTCCTACGGTGAAACTGCCGTATTACAGCAGTTCAGGAAAGAACACTTGCTTGAGCGCCAGCTCAACGCCGCGCACTTCCGCCAGCCCTTTCAGACGGCCGATAGCCGAGTAACCGGGGTTGGTTTTCTTCTTCAGATCGTCGAGCATCTGGTGACCGTGGTCAGGACGCATCGGAATCGGACGCAGATCGCCCGCCGCTTTACGGCGTGATTCTTCCGTCAGGATCGCTTTCACCACTGCCACCATATTCACGTCGCCGCCCAGATGCGCCGCTTTGTGAAAGATTTTCGGGTTCTGCTCGCGACAGGTCGCTCGCAGGTGGGTGAAGTGGATGCGATCGCCAAAGGTTTCGATCATCTTGACCAGATCGTTATCCGCACGCACACCGTAAGAACCGGTGCACATATGGTGAAACCGTTGTGGATATTATCCACAGTGTCCTTCATCCATTGCATATCCTCAATGGTGGACACCACGCGCGGCAGCCCCAGAATCGGACACGGCGGATCGTCCGGGTGGATCGCCATGCGGATATCTGCTTCTTCGGCAACCGGCACGATTTGCTTAAGAAAGTAGCCCAGATGTTCACGCAGCTTGGCGTGGTCAATGCCGTCATATTCCGCCAGACGCGCGCGGAACTGCTCCAGCGTATAACCTTCTTCCGCCCCCGGCAGACCGGCGATGATATTGCCGGTCAAACGCGCGATATCCGCTTCGGTCATAGCTTCAAAGTAAGCGGCAGCCTGCGCCTGCTCTTCTTCGGTGTAATCGTTCTTTGCACCCTCACGTTTGAGAATGTGCAGTTCAAACGCCGCAAAAGCGATTTGATCAAAGCGCAGCGCTTTGGAGCCGTCCGGCAGTTGGTATTCCAGGTCGGTACGCGTCCAGTCCAGAATCGGCATAAAGTTGTAGCACACGGTGTCGATGCCGCACTGCGCCAGATTGCGCAGTGACTGCTGGTAGTTAGCAATATAGTGCTGATAGCGACCGGTTTGCGTTTTGATATCTTCATGGATCGGCACACTCTCGACCACCGACCACACCAGGCCTTTGGCTTTCAATTCGGCTTTACGCTTTTCGATCTCTTCAACTGTCCAGACTTCGCCATTCGCAATGTGGTGCAACGCGGTCATCACACCCGTCGCCCCAACCTGACGGACATCGTCCAGAGAGACAGGATCGTTCGGGCCATACCAACGCCAGGTTTGTTCCATCTTTATTACACTTAATCAATAACTTTTAAAATCATCGCTTGCGCTGTTCCCGGTCCACGGCAATCGCTACGGGACGACAGGTCATCAATCTCATCAACCAAAGCGGTAAACAGGCCGACCAATTTTGTTTATCATTCCAATGACAGCCTACACCAGCCAGTGAAAAGCACCAACAAGAAAACAAAATAGGTTGACCAATATCACCAAAATAATGCTTTTTGGACAAACAAATTGGCTTTTTACGTGGAAACAAGTACAGTTTTGCCGTGAAACTTTATACCAAAGCGTCTTTTTACATTATTTGGTCAGGCCAATTTTCACCTTGCTCTCCTACAATCTCCACCGTCAAGGGCGAGTGAACGCGCTAACGCATGATGGCCTACCGTACTCAGGGATATTGTTATGACAACGTCGACCACCGCAACGCATCACGCCACCCTTGCCAACACCCCGCTACCAGAGGCTGTACGCCAACCCCAGTACGATCGTAATGCACTCACAAGCAGTATGGTGCACATCGGCTTTGGGGCGTTTCACCGTGCGCATCAGGCGCTGCTTACCGACCGCGTTCTGAGTCAACAAGGCGGTGACTGGGGATACTGTGAAGTGATCCTGTTTGGGGGTGAAAGCCTGATTAGCCAATTGCGTGAACAGGACCACCGCTATACTATGCTGGAAAAAGGGGCAGAAGGCAGTCAGGCCATTGTTATCGGTTCGGTCCACGAATCGCTGCATGCACGTCTGGAAAGTATCTACGCCGTGGTGGAAAAACTGGCAGAGCCACAAGTTAACATTGTTTCCCTGACGGTTACCGAGAAAGGCTACTGCATCGATCGTACCAGCGGCGGCGTAGACATCAATAACCCGCTGATCAAGCAAGATTTGGAATTGCCGACCGCGCCTGCTTCTGCACCGGGTCTACTGGTAGAAGCACTGCGCGTGCGTCGTGAACGTGGCTTGAAACCGTTTACTGTACTTTCTTGCGATAACATGCCGGAAAACGGCAACGTGGTGAAACGCGCAGTGCTGGAGCTGGCACAGTTGCGCAGCGCAGAGCTGGCGGAATGGATCGCGGCCAATGTCACTTTCCCCAACACCATGGTGGACCGCATCGTGCCTGCCGCCACGCCGGAAACGCTGGCTGAAGTGGAGCAGGCCATTGGCATCGCCGATCCGGTAGGCATCGCTTGCGAACCCTTCATTCAATGGGTGGTGGAAGACAACTTTGTTGCGGGTCGCCCACAATGGGAAGTGGCCGGCGCACAGTTGGTGGATGACGTTCTGCCGTTCGAAGAGATGAAGCTGCGCATGCTGAACGGTAGCCACTCCTTCCTGGCTTATCTGGGGTATCTGGCCGGTTACGAACACATTAATGACTGTATGGCGGATGCCCATTACCGTCGTGCGACTCAACGCTTGATGCTGGAAGAACAGGCACCGACGCTGCACGTTAACGAAGATTTACCGGGCTATGCCGCGCAGTTGATTGCCCGTTTCACTAACCCGGCGCTGAAACACCGCACTTGGCAAATCACCATGGACGGTACGCAGAAGCTGCCGCAGCGTATGGTGGAATCCGTGCGCTGGCACCTGCAAAACGGCAGCGATTACAGTTGACTGACGCTGGGTATTGCCGGTTGGATGCGTTATGTGGGCGGCGTGGATGACGCCGGTCAAACCATCGACGTACGCGATCCGATGGCAACACAACTGCGCGCTGTCGTCGATGCAACACAAGACGGTGCAGCACGCGTGCAGGCCCTGTTAGGATTAACCCGTCATTCCGCACCTACTTTAAGAATAAATTCGACGGTATCGCTCGCCGAGAACATCAACGATGGTCTTGTGAACAGAATTGAGGTTGGATACTTGTGGTGGTCTGTCACCAATACTGAAC
>NZ_JBPETA010000068.1:0-15693 GCF_051710365.1 Symbiopectobacterium sp.
GCCTTGTTATAGGAGGGCCAGTTAGTGATTTTAAAATTTTGTTTTGCCATGGAGACCTGATTTTGAAACAACTATGGTGATCTGTTCCGATGATTACCCAAACTTTCTATTTATTCAACAAAGCCCAAATAGCGGTTATAAAGCGCATTAACCCGAGCCATGAAATAAATAAATTCATTGCCACCTTTCGTTAATTAGAATGCTAAATATTCAATTATTTCATAATGCTAAAAACCATCTACGCCATAGCAACGCCATCCATAGACAGTATAAGTATGGTACTAAACCGGCATAAGGCCATTTTTCTATAAAGAAGCAGGTTACCGTGCCGATAGAGGTATTAATAAGGAAAACCAATAAATAATATGGACTTATCTGCCTAATAAAACGACAGGTGGTGTAAGGGTACCACGTTGTAAATGTTATCTGCGGCTGCCAAGGATGGGCGGTTGGTGAGCCAGCCCTCCCTTCCTACATCTTCAGACTGCACGCTTGAACAACGCCGTCATTTCCTTATTGAAACACTATGCCAGCGCCTAGTGTGACGCTTGATTTGCTTGAAAATGAGAGAAGAGACTACACCATGAAACTACGCACTCGGATTATGTTGCTTTGCGGCGCAACACTATTGGGTCTTTTGATTTTATCTGCTGTCGCGTTGAATACATTCTATTCTTCGCTGATGAAAGAGCGCACCAGCCACCTGACAACGCTGGTTGAGTTAGCGCAAGCCTCCGCACAAAAAGCGTATGACCGGGAAAAAGCGGGTCAGATCAGTCATGACGAAGCAATGGCTGAAGCAAAACGTGCCATTGGCAGCTTTCATAAAGATACGCGCTATTTCTTCGTACTCGGCTACAGCGATGACGTGAACTACGTTCACCCTGATGCGAAACGCGTCGGTATTGTTGATGCCAATGGCGGCCGGGAATCCGGCGTGCGTAACCGTGATGCGCTTAAGCAGGCGGCCCAGCAGGGCCAAACGCTGGCTTTCACCTCGGGTAAGGGCATGCGCCCCGGTACCGACGGCTTGGTCGATAAACTCTACGGCATCACGCGCTTCGAACCCTTCGACTGGATTATCGGCACGGGCGACTATATTGATGATATTCAGCAAACGTTCTGGCGCAATGCGCTGCTGCTGGCGCTCGTTGCTGTATTGATACTCGCCACCACTCTGTTGGCCTGGAACATGCTGCGCACGTTGCTGCGTCAATTGGGTGGCGAGCCGCAATACGCGGTAGAGGTGGTACGTGAAATCGCCGACGGTAACCTGACCGTTGAAGTGCAAACGCGTCCTGGCGACGACGGCAGCATTTTGTTTGCCATCAGCGCCATGCGCGACAAACTGGCCGATTTGGTGAGCCAGGTGCGCAGCAGCACCCACTCCATTACCACCGCATCGATGCAAATTGCTTCCGGCAACGAAGACCTTTCATCACGCACCGAATCGCAAGCCAGTGCGTTGCAGGAAACCGCCGCCGCGATGGAACAACTCACCTCGACGGTGCATAACAACGCTGAGAATGCCCGCAACGCCAACACGTTGGCGCAGTCAGCCTCCGACGTCGCTGTTCGCGGCGGTGCTGTTGTTAAACAAGTGGTGAATACCATGGACTCTATCAACGGTTCATCACGTAAAGTGGTGGACATTATCGGGGTGATTGACAGCATTGCCTTTCAGACTAATATCCTGGCGTTAAACGCCGCCGTTGAAGCAGCGCGCGCCGGTGAGCAAGGGCGCGGTTTTGCCGTGGTCGCCACCGAAGTGCGCACGCTGGCACAGCGCTCCGCGTCAGCCGCCAAGGAGATCAAGAGTCTGATCGATGACTCGGTATCCAAAGTGGACGAAAGCACCACGCTGGTGAAACGCGCCGGTGTCACCATGAGCGAAGTGGTAGATAGCGTGCAACGCGTAACGGCCACCGTTGCCGAAATCAGCGCAGCCAGCGCAGAACAAAGCTCAGGTATCGAGCAGGTCAACCTGGCAGTCGCGCAGATGGATCAAAGCACAGAGCAAAACGCCGCACTGGTACAAGAAGCACTGGCCGCCACCAAATCGCTCAGCGATCAGGCTCAGGGATTGTCACGCACCGTGGCTCAGTTCCGCGTTGACGATGGCACGGACACCTTGCCCGCGTTGGCACGGTTAAACTAAACCGAAAGCCGCCTGGTGCGAGACATTCAATCTCGGGCCAGGCGTTCCAACGCCGCCTTAAGCAAGGGGCCGGTAATGGAATCCGGCGCAGCCATCATCGCAGAGGCCGTGCCGCAAATGCTGTAATAACCGCACAATGGACTTGTGTTCGGCAAAATTCACCACGGCTTGAGCCGCATTCACGCCTTTGAACCCGAGTCCTAAGGCTATATTCCAGACCGTGACCTTGCTCCGATACTAGCGTGTGGACGTCGTAATTAGCGCATTGATAGCAGGAAGCAAATCCGCAGGTCATTGGCACAACCGATCTGCGCCGCTGCTGGTCAACTCTTGCTGCGAACCATATCCCCACCGTGCACCAATCGACAACAAGTGGTTATGCTGCGCGCTAACAATATCTTCTTTACGATCGCCTACCATGACCGATGAAGAAGGCAGTAACCCCTGCTTGCCGAGCAAATGCGCGACCAGCAATCGCTTATCGTCCATGCTGCCATCCAACGGTGTACCGAGAATATCGTCAAACAGCGCGCTGATGCCGATACGCGCCAGTATTCGTTCCGCAAAGGGTTGTCGTTTTGAGGTGGCGATAAACAGGTGATGCCCCTCGGCGTGCAGCGTCTGAAGCACCTGCTGAATGCCGGGGTACATCAATCCCTGAAGTAATCCGACGCGACCATAATGTTCACGATAGATCGCCACAGTCTGCGCCACGCGATCGTCTCCAAACGGCGCCAGCAGCGCCGCGACAATCTTATCCATCGGTGGCCCGATCAAGGCGGTGATGTCTGTTTCTTCGGCCAAACGGTGCCCTTGCTGATCCAGCGCGTAGGCGAGACTGGCGCGTATGCCCGGCACAGAATCAACCAGCGTGCCATCCATATCGAAAATAACATTCATCCCTTATTCCTTAACGTTAGTCACCTGATACCGTTTTCGCCCCGACGCCAACCACCATCACCGCACTGGCGACGGTAAACAGCGCCATAATCCATGCCATGGTCCATGGCGTACCATCACTTAACCACGCCAGCAACAGCGAGGAGATAATGCCGCTGCCGTATTGTAATGCGCCGATCAACGCCGAGGCCGATCCGGTCATGGTCGGCACTGCGTCCAGCGCAGCGGCGGTGGAGGTTGCAGCCACGATGCCGTTCATGGAGAAGAAAATAAACACCAACACCACGATAGCCAGACTGCCGCCCCACTGCATCTTGACGGCCACCGCCATAACCAGCATGGACAACGCCGCGATTCGCGTGGCGCATTTTACTAATATTTCCAGCGTAAAGTGCTGTACCAATTTGCGATTGACTAGACTTAGGGCCATCACCCCGATGATATTCACCGCAAAAAGCCAACCATAGTGCTGCGGATCAATGCCGTAATACCGGATGTAAACTAATGGCGATCCCGCAATAAACGCATAAGCTGAGACATAATAAAAGGTCACGCACAGGGTAAATCGGCGATAGGTTAGGTTGGGTTTTTCAACAAAGAAAAATAGTTGCGAAACGCATCGGTAAATGAAGCATTGACGCGCTTTTCTACCGGAAACGTTTCCGGCAGCCACAACAAAGAAATAAACATCGCGATGCCTATCACTGCCAGCAGCCAGAAAATCATCGGCCAGGTACTGACACGAATAATCTGTCCGCCCAGTAGCGGGCCAACAATCGGCGCAATCGCCATCACCACCACCAACGTGAAAAGCATCTGGGCGGCACGCGTACGGGCAAACAGATCGCGGATCATCGCGCGCGCCAACATCGGCCCGGTACAGGCCCCCAGCGCCTGAAACACACGCCAGAACACAATCTGCTCAATAGCGGTGGAGCGGGCGCAACCGATAGAGCCAATCACAAACAGCACCATGCCGATAAACAGCGGCCGACGTCGCCCAATGCGATCGCTGATCGGGCCCCAAATTAGCTGCGCAATGGCAAAACCGACCAGAAATCCGGTGATGGTTAATTCAGCGTTACCGTGCAGATCGCTGCCCATCACTGGCATCGCAGGCAGATAGATATCGGTAGAAAGTGAAGTGAAAGCCATCAAGGCGCTGAGGATGACAATAAACCCCCATCCGCCCTGTTGTAATCGTTTGCGGGTAACGGGTTGTTGCAGTTGATTCATGTTTATTCACTAAGCAGTTAGCGCCAAGGCTATCAGAAGAGCCAGCGTACTCTCGTATCCTACCTGACGATTAATCCCTGAAAAGTGCAATAGCGTTATGAATTGAATTCATGACCACTTTCGCTATTACTTTGCATCAAACTAATAATCAGTCAATAAAATCAACCAAAGTTACAATATCAGAGTTTAATATCGCACAAAGACCAATAACTCGATATTTAATCTATACTCAAATCAATTTGGCCGCAGTGTAGACTTAAATGGTGATGAGCTATCTGATGAAAATACGTTTAACGCAATGGTTTTCCTCCCTCACAAAGCAACGGCAACCGTCCCCAGCGTGGTCTGCGACGCCAGACGCAGATGATGACCCTCTGAAGGCAGCACTTTTCTCAAGTGCACAGATGGCACAGTACGGAAAAACGCTGGCACAATCCCATAAACTATCTTCCACATCAATGCCTTACCATTTAACCCTGCGTCTGGCGGAGAATGAAGCGGTCATCACGCGGCATTGCTCGATGCTTAGTGCCGCCGATAAAGCCAGCATTACGCCCGCAGGGGAATGGTTACTGGATAATTACTATCTGATTGAAGAGCAAATCCGTCTGGTGAGGCACCACTTACCCAAGGATTTTGGCAAAGGGCTACCTGTTTTACTCCCTCCCCACCGTCGCCCACGTATTTATGATATTGCCACCGAAATTATCGCCCACGGCGATGGGCGTTGGGATAAAGAGAGCATCAGTCATTTTATCGTTGCATATCAAGAGGTGGCTCCACTCACCTTGGGAGAACTCTGGGCATTGCCCGGTATGCTGCGCCTGGCATTGATTGAAAATTTGCGCCGCGTCAGCATTGAGGTGGCAAACACCCAACAGGCACGTCAGTTAGCGGAGCGCTGGGTGAGCAAACTTGTCGCCTGTGCCGAACAACGCCCATCAGAATTGGTGATGTTGATTGCCGATTTGGCCCGTGCCAGACCGCCATTAGACAGCGCGTTTGTGGCCGAGTTAGTACGCCGCTTGCAGGGGCGAGGTCATCTGCTGCTGCTGCCGCTGACGTGGTTAGAACAGCAACTGGCGGATAACGGCACTACCGCTGATGCACTGACGCAGCGCTTTAGTCAGCAACTCGCCGCCCAGCAGCTTTCCGTCAGTAACAGCATTAACGGGTTGCGGTTACTGAGCGAAACCCACTGGGCAGATTTCACCGAGGCAATGAGTCTGGTTGACCGGACGCTACAACAGGACCCTGCGGGCGTCTATCCCGAGATGCATTTTGACACTCGGGATCACTATCGCCATGTGATTGAGATGCTTGCCCGCCATAGCCGAGAGATTGCGCAGCATGTGCTTGCTCTGGCACGCGAGGGGGATGCCAGCACCACCACTCACCATGTGGGCTATTATTTGATTGGCGATGGAAGAGCGCTGCTGGAGCAACAGTTGGCAACCGACATTTCATGGCTGGCGCGATTACGAGATGGTTTTAATCAGATCCCGCTGCTTTCCTGGCTGGGCAGTCTTAGCCTGCTCACCACGGCGTTCACCGCCCATTTACTGCTCAAAACCCACGAACGGCATGGGCTGGACGCTGTGGCTGTTGGCCGTGCCGCTGATGTTGGTCGCCAGTCAGTTAGCCACTTTCCTGCTGAGTGAAGCAACCACGCGTTGCCGCACGCCTACGCCGTTGCCCCGCATGGATTTTTCCCGCGAGATACCCGCCGCATTCAGTAGTATGGTGGTGATCCCCTGCCTGCTGACCAACCGCGAGAGTATCCGTAAACTGCTCAAGCGACTCGAAGTGTGCTATCTGGCGAACACCAATGCGCACCTCTATTTTGCGCTGCTCACTGATTTTGTTGACAGTACCACCCCTGGCACACAGGAGCACAACGATCTCCTGGCATGGGCAGACGAACAAACCCGCGCGCTCAACCGCCGCTATGCCCGTGATAGCGATCCTGCCTTTTATCTGCTGCACCGCTCCCCTGCCTGGAACCCAAAACAAGGGGTATGGATGGGGTATGAGCGAAAGCGCGGCAAGCTGGCCCTGTTAAACCACTGGCTGCGCCATCCCGAAGGGCAATTTTCCCACATTGTCGGTAACGCAACGGGCCCGGTAAACACGATCAAATATGTCATCACGCTTGATTGCGATACCGTGCTGCCGCGCGACACCGCACACAAACTGATTGCCACGCTGGCACATCCGCTCAACCATCCGCAGTACGATCCGGCCTGCCAGCGCGTGGTTGAAGGCTATGGTATTTTGCAGCCGGGAATGGCAGAGGAGATCCCCCGTTACGGGCAAGGTCGTTATGCCTCATTGTTCAGCGGTGCGGCGGGCAACGATCCCTACACCATGATGTCATCCGACATTTATCAGGATCTGTTTGGCGAAGGCTCTTTTATTGGCAAAGGTATCTACGATGTGGATACCTTTATTGCCGCAACGCAACAGGTATGTCCGGAAGATTTGGTGCTAAGCCACGATCTGCTCGAAGGCTGTTATGCCCGTTCAGGACTGGTCAGCGACGTGCTGCTGTATGAACAGTACCCGAACCATTATCTGACCGATGTGGCACGCCGCACACGCTGGATTCGGGGCGACTGGCAATTGCTTAACTGGCTGAAGCCCCAGGTGAGGCGTGCTGATGGCTCGCACAGTAAAAACCCATTGAGCCTGCTTTCACGTTGGAAACTGTTCGATAATTTGCGCCGCAGCCTGGTACCGCCTGCATTTTTAACACTGTTGATCTGCGCTCTGTTGGTCATGCCCAACAAGGCCTATTGGCTGTCAGCGTTAACGTTGACAGTACTGCTACCCACGCTGCTGTCCACGTTTCAGGACATCATCAGCAAGCCTCGGCGACGTCCGTTCGAGCAGCATGTGCGGTTAGTGATTCGCGGCGCACGCCAATGTTTACTGCGTATGGGCATCTACTGCGTATATGGGCATCGAGATTCTCACTCTGCCGCACCGCGCAGGGTATTCGCTACACGCCATCGCCATCACTCTGTGGCGACTGGGTGTCAGCCGACGTAATCTTAATCAATGGACCCCCTTTGCACAGTGCGACGCGCAGCGCGACACGACGCCAGGGCGTTTTTACCGCGCCATGTGGCTCAACGTAGCGACAGGACTGGCACTTCCGCTGCTTGGCGCACAGTTTGCGCCCATGTCGCTGGCGGTGGCACTGCCTCTTGGGGCGCTCTGGTGTCTCACGCCATTACCGATGAGCTGGATGAGTCTCGTACCACAACGCCAGCGTACGGTGCTGACGAGCAAGCAGCAGCGACGACTGCGACAAAACAGCCGGGAAATCTGGGCATTTTTCGATACCTTTGTCACCACAAACGACAACTGGCTACCGCCGGACAATTATCAGGAAACGCCGCACGCGGTCATCGCTCATCGCACTTCACCCACCAACATTGGTCTGTCGCTGATGGCAACGCTGACTGCCCGTGATTTCGGCTATCTGCCGCTGGAAGGCGCTCTGACACGCATCGCATCCACCCTGGATACGCTGGACAAACTGGAGCATTATCGCGGCCATTTGTATAACTGGTACGACACTCGCACGCTAACCCCGCTGGCCCCGCGCTACATCTCCAGCGTTGACAGTGGCAATATGGCCGGTCACCTGCTCACGCTGAACGCGGCCATGCGCTCACTGCGTCATCAGCCGGTTTTTGATGCCGCACAGGTTGTGGCCGGTCTTGATGATACGCTGCGGATTCTGGTCAGGCTCTGGGGCCGGAATGCGCCAACCACACTGCGCCAAATGCAGCGCCACTGTACTCGCGCTGCCTCACTCTCACCCACGGCCTTATTTGGCGAACTGGTGCACATGCGCGACCTCGCCAATCGATTACTCAACCTGTGCCATGCGAATGAGGAGCAGGTTCAGCGCTGGGTTGAACGCCTTCATTAACAGTTGAGTGCGCTGTGCAACGCCTGGTCGACACTGCTTGGCTGGCTGCCAGAGGACTGGGGCGACGCCCCGTTACCGTCGCTCTCCTGGCTGGCTCAGGCCAGCCCTGCCGGTTCGGGAACGCCTGACGCAGCGACGGTGCACGCAGCACACGCACAGCTTAGCCTGATGGCAGACATCGAACAGCGTCTGCACCAACATGCCCAGATGGATTTTGCGTTTCTCTACAAGGTCACTACCAACCGGCTCAGCGTGGGATTCAGCGTTGAAAATAACGCGCTGATAGCAGCCATTACGATCTGCTGCCCTCAGAAATCCGTCTGACCAGTTTCGTGGCCATCGCCACCAACCAGTTGCCGGTGAAAAGCTGGTCGGCGCTGGGTCGGTTCTTTACCAAAATCGACAATGAAACGGCACTGATGTCCTGGAGCGGTTCGATGTTCGAATACCTGATGCCCAATCTGGTGATGCCGACCTACCCCGGCAGTTTGCTGGAGAAGATGAGCCAGTCTGCCGTCGAGCGCCAGATACGCTGGGGACGAGAGCGTGCCGTGGGGCATTTCCGAATCGGGTTATTACGCTTTCGATGCTACGCAAAATTACCAGTATCACGCGTTCGGTGTGCCGGGCCTCGGCCTGCGTCGTGGGTTGGCCGATGATACGGTGATCGCCCCTTACGCCACGTTAATGGCGCTGATGAACGTCCCGGATAAGGCCTGCGACAATCTGGCGCGGCTGAAAAAGCTCGGCGCTCACGGTGAATATGGCTTCTATGAAGCGCTGGATTACACCCCGTCGCGTTTAGCCAGCGGGCAGACCTATGCCATTGTGCGTTCGTGGATGGCACACCATCAGGGCATGGCCTTTCAGGCGCTCTCTTATGTACTGTTGGGTGCACCGATGGTCGAACGTTTTATGTCGAGCGCGGCGTTTCAATCTGCACGCCTGCTGCTGCAAGAACGTGTTCCTGAAGCCATTGAACTCTACAGCCCACGTCGGCACTTCGATACCTACGATGGTCGACTCAAACCGGCACAATACCAACCGCGTCGCTTTCATGACGCCGATGCGCTGCTTCCTGAAGTGCAGTTGCTATCCAACCATGACTACCACCTGATGATCACGCAGTCAGGTGGTGGTTACAGCCGTTGGCGAGACATCGCCCTCACCCGCCGGCGCAGCGACACGACCTGCGACAACTGGGGAAATTATTGCTATCTCAGCGATCCGCAAACCGGTGAGTTGTGGAATACCACCTGGCAAGCCGACGGTGATGTGGCCAGCCACTACGAGGTGATTTTCACTGATGCCAGCGCCGACTTCACCCGCAAAGCGGACAGCCTGCGCGTAAAAACCCATATTGTAGTGTCACCGGAAGATGATATCGAACTGCGCCGGATAACCCTGCTGCATCGCGGTCGTCACCCACGCACTATTGTTGCACTGACCACCTATGCCGAGGTGGTGTTGGCCCCCATGGCAAGCGATCTGGCCCATCCTGCATTCAGCAACCTGTTTGTGCAAACCGAACTGTTCCCTGACCGGGATGCCATTTTGTGCCACCGTCGCCCACGCGCCCCGGAAGAACGCGGGCCCCGGCTGTTCCACATGGTGGTGGTGCGCGGGCAGGTGGAAAGCACGGTGTCTTTTGATACTGACCGAGCCGCATTTCTGGGGCGCGGACATGTGCCCGCCACGGCCACCGCGCTACGCCAACCCGGTCCACTAAGTAATAGTGCTGGTGCCGTACTCGATCCTATTCTGGCGATACGTCAGTGCGTGGTATTGCCGCCCGGCGTTCCGGTCACGATAGACGTGTTCTATGGCGTGACAGAAAGCCGCACCCACAGTCAGGCGCTGATGGAGAAATACCGCGATGGGCCGATTGCCAATCGGGTATTTGAATTGGCGAGTTCCCACAGCCATATTTTGCTGCGGCAAATCAATGCCAATGAGGACGACGCCGCCCTGTTCAACCGTCTTGCCAGCGCCGTGCTGTTCCCCGTGGCGGAATTACGCGCCGAAGGGCACGTCATCACGCGTAACCGTCGAGGGCAATCGGGTTTGTGGGGATGGGGAATTTCTGGCGACTTGCCGATTGTGCTGTTGACCGTCACCAGCGATGAAAGCATGACGCTGATCACCACACTGATTCAGGCTCACCACTACTGGCGGCTAAAAGGCCTGAAGGTGGATATGATTATCCTCAACACCCGTCAGGGTGGCTACCAGCAGGAACTGCATCACCGCATTCATCAACCTGATCACCGCCTGCGCAGAAGGCAATCAAATCGACAAGTCGGGCGGCATCTTCGTGCGCAACGGTGAACAGCTCTCCGCCGAGGATCGCCTGCTGTTGATGAGCGTGGCGCATATTTTGCTCGACGATCGTGCCGGTGACCTATCGACACAGTTGACCCAAAAACTGTCCGGCGCCGTTGCTCCTCAAACCACGCGAGTAGCCCGAGCGACAGGAGACAGTGCGCACTATCATCCCTGGCATCCCGACACACACAACCTGCAATTTTTCAATGGCATTGGGGGATTCTCTGCGGATGGCCGGGAATACCACATCGTGTTGAACGAGGGTGACACGACCCCCCGCCCCCTGGTCGAATGTGCTGGCTAACGCCCAGTTCGGCAGCGTCGTTTCAGAAGCGGGACAAGCCTACACCTGGTATGAAAACGCCCATGAATACCGGTTAACGCCGTGGGAAAACGATCCGATCAGCGACCGCTCTGGGGAATCTTTTTACTTGCGTGATGAAGAGAGCGGTGCCGTATGGTCGCCCACCACGCTCCCCTTACGCGGTCAGGGGGCTTACCTGTCGCGTCACGGCTTTGGCTATAGCGTATTTGCCCATCGCGAAACCGGTATTGACAGCGAATTAACCGTACTGGTCGCGTTGGATGCCCCGGTGAAACTCGCTATGCTTACCCTTCACAACCGTTCAGGCCGAACGCGCAAGCTTTCCGCAACCGGCTACGTGGAATGGGTGCTCGGCGTTTCTCGTCTTTCCAGCGCGCTGCATGTAGCGACGCGTCCGGCCAACGTGCACAAAGGCTGCGGAATTCTGGCCACTAACCATTACGTCAGCAACGGTTCGGAGCAAACGGCGTTTTTCGCCGTTAGCGGCGCGCAGTGTTCATTTACCGCCGATCGGCGTGAGTTTCTCGGACGCAACGGATCGCGCTATCGCCCGGCAGCCATGGCGCATGGCACGCCGTCGGAGAAAACCGGAGCAGGGTTCGATCCCTGTGCCGCCGTGCAGTCAGTGGTCACGTTGATCGATGGCGATCGGCAAACGCTGGTGTTCGCGCTCGGCATGGGTAACAACCCGTTGGAGGCTGAAGCGCTGATCGCGCGTTACCTGAATGAAACCGCCGCCCAACGCGAGTTGGCCGACGTACACCATTACTGGCACCAGATGCTTGATAAGGTCATCGTCAATACGCCCGATGCCGCCGTTAATCTGTTAGCCAACGGCTGGCTGCTGTACCAGACGCTGGCGTGTCGCATCATGGCGCGCAGCGGTTATTACCAATCCGGCGGTGCCTTCGGCTTTCGCGATCAGCTTCAGGACACGCTGGCACTCAGCCATGCCGCCCCCGAGCGACTGCGCGATCAACTTTTACTCTGCGCCTCACGCCAGTTTATTGACGGGGATGTACAACACTGGTGGCATCCACCTTTGGGCAATGGGGTGCGCACCCGCTGCTCGGATGATTATCTGTGGTTGCCTCTGGCGCTATGCCACTACGTGGAAACCACGGGCGATCTGTCCATTCTGGAACAGATGGTGCCCTATCTGGAAGGGCGGCAACTGCTTCCCGGTGAAGAGTCAGCCTACGAGCAGCCAGTGGTCAGTGCACAGTCTGAAACGCTGTGGCAACACAGCGTGCGCGCTATCGAGCACGGGCTTGCCACCGGCCGCCACGGTTTGCCCCTGATGGGGGGCGGGGACTGGAACGATGGCATGAATCTGGTAGGACTGGAAGGCAAAGGCGAAAGCGTCTGGTTGGCCTTCTTTCTGTACGATATTTTGCAGCACTTTGCCGCACTGGCCGAGCGCCGTCAGGAACACACTCTTGCCGCACGCTGCCGCGAACATGCGGCACAATTGCAGCAAAATATTGAAACCCATGCCTGGGACAGTGCCTGGTATCGCCGTGGCTATTTTGATAACGGAGAGCCGCTGGGATCGCATCTGTCCACGGAGTGTCAGATCGATGCCATTGCCCAAAGCTGGTCGGTGCTGTCAGGCGCGGGTAACCCGCAACGCAGTGCACAGGCCATGAGGGCGTTGGATACCTACCTGGTCAATCAGGACGCCGGCTTCATCCAACTGCTGACCCCCCCATTTAATGGCACGGGCCAAACCCGGGATACATTCAAGGCTACGTGCCCGGCGTGCGGGAAAACGGCGGACAGTACACCCACGGTGCGATTTGGGCGATCATGGCGTTTGCGCACAGCGGGAATCGGGCGCGCGCCTGGGAGCTTTGGTCGATGATCAATCCGATCAACCACAGCCTAACCCCGCACGCTGCGGCGCGCTATAAAGTCGAACCCTATGTGATGACGGCGGATATCTACAGCGTCGAACCCCATACCGGGCGCGGCGGCTGGAGTTGGTATACCGGTTCGGCGGGCTGGGCCTCGCCTGATTATCGAAACGCTGCTGGGTGTGACACGCCACGGAGATGTACTCACTATTGCCACCGAACTGCCCCACGACTGGCCGTCGGCCAGCCTCAGTTATCAGTTCGGTAGCAGCAGCTATGACATCATCATCCTGCGCAACAGCAGTGGCGCATCCCGTCTGACGCTGGACAGTAACGAACTGCCGCAAGGCAACATACCGCTTATCGACGACGGGCAATCCCATCAGGTGGAGATTGCGTTAGGTAATAACGCGGCCGGATAACCGCCGCTGACACGCCGGTAGCGGGCGGCAGTGAGTCCGCTACCGGGCCATGATTACGCCTTGTTAAGCCCCAATTGCCCTTTCGCGCCGATGAAACACAGCAGCAGAGCCCCCCACAGCGCCAGAGTGAGGTATGGGCTGACGCCCATAATATTGAAGCCGCTTTCAATGGTTTGCAGCAGGATCAATGCCAGCACTATACCGACAATCTTTCCGCTGCCGCCATCGGGATTCACACCGCCAAGCACCACCGCCAGAATGGAGGTCAACAGGTAAGACTCCCCGTAAGAGGCTTTGGCGGAATTGAGTTTCGACATCATTAAAAATGCCGCCACGGCGCACAACAGTGCGGAAATCACATACACCCACAACAGCACCCGACGCGTATTGATGCCGGAATACCCGGTGGCGCGCTCATTGGAGCCGATAAGATAAATCGCCCTGCCCAGCGTGCTGCGCTCCAGCACCAGCCACAGCCCGATGGCAACTACCAAAAACAGCCACATCGGGAGCGGCACACCAAACCACTGTGCGCGATTTAACCACAGCACCCATTCGGGATAATTGGCAATGGCGCTGCCGCCGGTAATCAAAATATTGATCTCCTTGAGCAACGTCATCATGCCAAGCGTCGCTAGGATAGGCGACACCCGGAGGCCCGCAATCAACACGCCGTTACACAGACCAATCAGCGCCGCCGCCCCAACGCCCGCCACCAGCGTGGCAACCACGGTCAACAGCGACGGCGGGTAGCTGACCGCCACCCATACCATCACCAACGAGCAGGCATTCGCCGTCGAAATGATCGACAGGTTGATGCCACCGCACAGCATGGTGACAGCCATCGCCAGCGTTAATATGCCGAGAACCGGCATCTACGAGGCGATGGACTGAAAATTATTGACCGACCAAAACACCTCCGGCATGGTGATGCTAAACCCAATCACTGTCAGCACCAGCAAGCCCATCAGGTAGGTTTCCACGTTCTCGCGCAGCGATATCTTCATAGCAGACTCCGGTTTTGGTGCTGGCTCCACGCAGTGGCACTGATGCTGACCACAATGATGATGCCGGTGATCAAGGTCTGCCAATAGGAAGAGACTCCCAGCAAATTGAGTCCATTCTGCAACACTGCCAGCAGGATCACCCCGAGCACGGTGCCGATAAGCGTGCCACGCCCGCCCACCAGGCTAGTGCCGCCTAGCACCACCGCAGCCAGCACCGTCAATTCGTAGCCCAGCAGCGAGTCCGGGGCAACGGTGCGCACCGTCCAGGATTGCACTACGCCCGCCACGCCGGACATCAGTCCCATATAGCCATAAACAAACCATTGCAGCAGCAATACGCTAAATCCAAGGCGACTGGCCGATTCACGATTTCCACCCAAGGCATAAATCTTGCGTCCAACGGTGGTGAAATTCATGATAAAAGCGGTCAACGCCAGCACCGCGAACATGGTGGCATGGGCAACCCCAGCCCATAGTCGTAACCATCAGCATCAGTGTACTTGAACAGCATAAAGCCTGACTCAAACCATGCGGGGAAGTCGTACAGCCACACCCCTTTGCTAAACCACAGCAGCAGACCGTAAAAGATGTTCAGCGTGGAGATGGTAATGATGATGGAAGGCACCCGCAGCCGATTAACCAGAATGGCATTCACGCTGCCAAGCAGGATGCCCACACCGCCGGCAATCAGGTAATCCACAACAAAATTGCCACCGATATCGCGCAGTATCAGCACCATCACGTACTGCGCGATGATTGCCATGGCAGGAAACGAGATATCAATCCCGCCGGAAATCAGCACCATGAACAGTCCGCAGGCCAGTATAGTCAACATGGAGTAGTTGTTGACCAAATCGTACAAATTCCCCAGCGTCAGAAATTCATCGCTACGCCAGGCCAGTCCGATAGACAGCACCAGAATCAGCAACGCCAGCCAGATTTCATGCCGGTAATTTTTTAAATCAGCCATTTACAACTCCGGCAATCTCCGTGGGGTTACTGGTGCCCGGGGTGAACGTATGATGGATTTCCCCCTGTTTCATCACCAGAATACGGTGACTTTGATACTAGGCTTCATCCAGTTCATCACAGATCATCAGGATGGCGATCCCTTGCGCAGCCAGTTCGCTGATGATGTGATAAATCCCGGCTTTTATTGGCGATATCGACGCCGACCGTGGAACTGTCCAGAATCAGTACCCGTGGATCGATGGCCAGCCATTTGGCAATGGAAATGCGCTGCGCGTTGCCTCCCGACAGCGTGCTCACCGGCAAGCGTGGATCGGGGGCTTTGATACTCAGTTCGGCGATCAGCCGGTTCACTACCGCCTGCACCTGTTTTTTGCGGATCAGCCCGCAAGCATTGCGCACCTTGTCGAAAATGGTGCTGATAATGGGCTTTGTTGAATAAATAGAAAGTTTGGGTAATCATCGGAACAGATCACCATAGTTGTTTCAAAATCAGGTCTCCATGGCAAAACAAAATTTTAAAATCACTAACTGGCCCTCCTATAACAAGGC
>NZ_JBPETA010000069.1:0-15645 GCF_051710365.1 Symbiopectobacterium sp.
GGGATTGTTAGTATGAATCATGAGAGTTACCTCGTGTTTTGTATAAGGATTGGACACCCATATCAAAACCGGTAACTCTCAACCTTGCAAGGTCCAGTGTCAGATCAAGTCGCGACTAATACACATAGTCATTCCTTAACAAAAAAGCTAAAATATTTTCAGCGATAACTCTAAAATAGCCAATACCGATGCTGCAAACCCTTTACACCATCTTGCTTTACCTCATTCAACCATTAATCTGGCTCCGTCTGTGGCTAAGAGGACGCAAAGCGCCTGCCTACCGTCGCCGCTGGAGTGAACGCTATGGATTCTGTGCGGAGAAGGTCAAACCCAACGGTATCATGCTGCATTCGGTCTCTGTTGGCGAAACATTGGCAGCCATTCCCTTGGTCAGAGCGCTTCGCCACCGTTACCCTTCTTTGCCGATTACAGTAACCACCATGACACCGACCGGTTCAGAGCGTGTTCGGTCTGCCTTCGGCAATGATGTCTACCACGTTTATCTCCCCTACGATCTTCCTTGTGCCCTTAAGCGCTTCTTTGATCAGGTGAACCCAAAACTGGTGATCATCATGGAGACCGAACTGTGGCCAAACCTCATCACTGAACTTCACCGCCGTAATATTCCGTTGGTTATTGCCAACGCACGGCTTTCTGAACGCTCAGCGGCAGGCTATAAAAAAATTGGCTCTCTAACTCGTAGCATTCTGCGCCGCACCACCTTGATCGCCGCTCAAAATCAAGAGGATGGTGAGCGCTTTATCGATCTCGGTTTACAGCGCTCACACTTAGCAGTCACTGGCAGTCTGAAATTTGATATTTCTGTCACACCGGAATTAGCTGCGAGAGCCGTAGCGCTACGGCGTCAATGGGCATCTCGACGCCCGGTGTGGATTGCAACCAGCACTCATGAAGGTGAAGAAGCGATTATTTTGGCCGCGCACCGTGAATTGCTGAACCTGTTTCCCGATTTGCTGTTGATTCTGGTACCTCGCCACCCTGAGCGTTTCCCGACAACTCAAGCACTTACCCAGATTCTGGGTTTTAGTTACACCCTGCGCAGCAGTGGCGAAGTCCCGGCGACTGATACCCAAGTGGTGATTGGCGATACCATGGGCGAACTGATGATGCTGTATGGCATCGCTGACATCGCTTTTGTCGGTGGAAGCCTGGTAGAACGGGGAGGGCATAATCCTTTGGAGCCTGCTGCACATGCCATCCCGGTATTGATGGGTCCGCACACCTTTAACTTCAAAGATATTTGCCTTAAATTGTCAGAAGCAGGCGGTTTGATCACCGTTAAAGATGCTGACAGTATTGTCAAAGAAGTGAACAGCCTGCTGACGGATGAAGATTACCGGCTCTATTATGGGCGACACGCTGTAGGAGTGCTGCACCAGAATCAGGGAGCGCTTCAGCGGTTGCTCACACTGCTGGAGCCCTATCTTCCACCACGTGCAAACTCGTCTATCTGACCCTCTGGTGTTAAGGATTCCCATGGCGACCAAAGCAATCTACCCAGGTACCTTCGATCCCTTAACCAATGGGCATCTGGATCTGCTCACCCGCGCTTCACGTCTGTTCGATCATCTCGTGTTAGCCATTGCCGCCAGTCCCAGTAAAAATACGATGTTCAGTTTGGACGAGCGTGTCGCATTAGCACGGCAGGCAACGCAACATTTGACGAATGTTGAGGTGGTGGGATTTTCCGATCTTACGGTGCATTTCGCCCAACAGCAGCAAGCGAATGTGTTAATTCGCGGGCTGCGAGCTGTATCCGACTTTGAATATGAGCTTCAGTTGGCAAAAATGAATACTCACTTAATGCCAACCCTGGAGAGCGTGTTCCTGATGCCATCGGAAGAATGGTCATTTATCTCTTCCTCTCTGGTCAAAGAGGTTGCCCGACACGGTGGAGATGTCTCACACTTTCTTTCCGATGCGATTGGCTCGGCGCTTAAGCAAAAACTGGCGCAGGGTAAATAAAATATAACCCGGCGGGTAGATAGGCCTCCTCCGCCGGAAAATCGCGATGTGATTAACGCGCCAATGTACCGCATAGATAACGGAACCACCACAGTGGACGCCACCATGTATTTAGCGGGGGCAATGTCGCTGGCATTATGTTGTTACGGTATTTAATTTCCCAAGTAAAGTTGAGGAAAATACGGCTCTGCCCATACTCATAACCGAACAAGCTGCACTCTTGCTTCTTGCGCTTATCAATCGGCGTATTGGCGGAAAGGTCGCGCTGTAACGTATGATAACTCTCTTCCCGGTCTACTTCCCGTTCAAAACAGCGGATGCTCTTCGGCAAATAATGTTGGCGCGACCCTTGGTATTTTTGGTATTTAACGAAGCGGAAATCTTCTGAGCCATAATTTCCGGCAAACTCCTCGTCATAGCCAAAGATACGCATAAAGCGCGCACGCGACATAAAGAACGTGTTCGGATGGCCATAATACCTGTCGCCAACGTTACACACTTTTCCGCGTTTTTTGACGCCGTTTTCACGGCTTTCCCGATAGATTTTGTAAAAATTGCGGCCCGGGTTACGGCAATTGATCAAATAGCGGAATGAGGATTCCGGCAATTCGTGGTCAAGATCGGTGATAAAAATTTTGTCAGACTTGGCATAAGTCACCCCTAAATTGCGCGCGCCAGCCTGATTCCATGGAATATCTTCATTAATACGCAGCCAAGTGATATTCAGGTCGAAAGTGCCAATGTCGTACTTAATCGGTGAACCGTCATCAACAATAACGAACTCTACCGCAGTTCTGATATCTTCCGGCAGCTGCTCATACAACCGCAGCAACGAAAATACGGAATCCATATTGTCCTGATTGCAGTAAAAGTGCGTAACGTAGGTTAACTTTATATGCTGCTTATCAAGCGGATGCCGCGCGGCAGTAGAGTACTCGTGGTTCACCGATAAAATCCTCAGTTTTGTAATCTTGTTGATGCTTTTCCAGATTCGCCGTTCGAACGGCAGTCTGGCGTTATTTATCCAGCATCACTTCTGGCAGCAACGACAATAAAATGTACTACGCTGCCCATGTTTTTTCGTTAACAACGGCGTTCCGCATACGCGGCAAAGCTCCCCCGCCCGACCATAAACCTGCAATTCCTGCGCAAAATACCCCGGTTTACCATCTGACTGTAAGAAATCCCTTAACGTCGTGCCGCCTTGCTCAATCGAGCGCTGTAGCACCTGCTTTATCGACTGAACGAAACGAGCAGATTCTGATTCGCTCAGCGAGCCTGCTGCACGATCGGGATGAATACCCGCCATAAACAGGGATTCGCTGGCATAAATGTTTCCTACGCCGACCACCACCTTGTTATCCATCACCCACTGCTTAATAGCCGTGTGCTTACCGCGCGAACGTTGATAGAGATAGTCGGGAGAGAATGCCTCACTCAAAGGTTCCGGGCCAAGGTGCGCAAGTACGCTGCTTGTTTCAAGGTCCGTCGTCCACAGCCAGGCACCAAAACGTCGGGAATCAGTATAACGCAGCACATGGCCGTTGTCCATGACCATATCCACATGATCGTGCTTATCAGGAGGGAGATATTCCGGCAGAACGCGCAAGCTGCCAGACATGCCCAAATGCACAATAATCCAACCGCCGGGCAGCGCAAACAGCAGGTATTTTGCCCGACGCGCTATGCTCAAAATAGGCTGGTCACTCAACGCAAGGATCTCGCTGGACACCGGCCAACGCAAGCGGGGATTACGCACGTCAACGTGCAGGATGGTGTGTCCGACAAGATAGGGTGATATCCCGCGGCGGCTCGTTTCAACCTCTGGTAATTCCGGCATTTTCTCCTCCTGAACACTCCCGCGGCTAACGTAGCATAAAAAAACCCGACCTTGGCCGGGTTTTTAATAAGTCCACTAAAATTACTTGATTTTAGCTTCTTTATAGATCACATGCTGACGGACAACCGGATCGAATTTCTTCAGTTCCAGTTTTTCCGGCTTAGTGCGCTTGTTCTTCGTCGTCGTGTAGTAATGACCAGTACCGGCAGAAGAAACCAGCTTGATCTTCTCGCGAACACCTTTAGCCATGATTCAGTTCCTTAGTACTTTTCACCACGGGTACGCAGATCGGCCAGGACCGCTTCGATACCCTTCTTATCGATAACACGCATACCTTTAGCAGATACGCGCAGCGTTACAAAGCGTTTTTCGCCTTCAACCCAGAAACGATGGGAATGCAGGTTCGGCAGAAAACGGCGTTTGGTCGCATTCAGTGCGTGGGAACGGTTATTACCGGTCACCGGACGCTTGCCAGTAACTTGGCAGACTCGGGACATGTCTATTCTCCAAAAATCAAATCAGCTCGAGCTTCGTAGAGGATGTTGGCCGCCTCGTCAGGCTTTAGAGCCCATCTCAGCAGCTTTACAGTAAAGATATGTCATCAGGGTAAACCTGCTGAGATAGGCTCTTAACGCCACACCCAAGATTCTCAAAGGTGGCGTAGTATACGCTCTAGCGCGGATGTGCTCAAGTCCCGAGCAGCGGAAGATCTCTAAGGATCGCGGAAAATATGCTAAATCCAGCCTCGCTCGGCAAATGATACGTACTCACCACGCCCAATTACCAGGTGATCGAGGACGCGAATGTCCATCAATGCGCATGCCTGAATAATATGCGTCGTTATCATGCGATCGGCGCTACTCGGCTCTGCATCCCCGGAAGGGTGATTATGCGCCAGAATGAGCGCAGCCGCATTGGCTTTTAACGCTTCACGCACAATTTCTCTCAGGTGTACCTCGACGCTGGCGATAGTACCTGCAAACATCTCTTGATGTCGAATCACGCGGTGCTGATTATCAAGAAACAGAACGGTAAAAATCTCTCGCGCCTGATGTGCCAACGCCGATTGCAGGTACTGTAGGGTCAGATCGGGATTCAGCATCGCATTTTCCTTCACCAAACGCGTGGCGTAGAGCCGCCGCGCTAGCTCCGCTACCGCCTGAAATTGCACAAATTTAACCACACCCATCCCTTTCACGGCGCAAAATGTTTGTTGCTCGGCCATCATGACATGGTAAAGGGAGCCAAAATGATGCAGCAGTTGCTCCGACAATGCCATCACGTGAACCCCCGGCAGCCCAGTGCGCAGAAAGATAGCCAACAGCTCCACATCCGTAAGCGCTTCGGCCCCCGAGGTAATAAGCTTTTCACGAGGAGCCTGATCGTCAATCCACACCGTTGTGCCTCCTTTCCATCGTTGCCCTATCATGGCAGGCTCACGGTAGCGCGGCGAGAACGCAAGCGAGCCCCTGCATAACCGCACGCAAGACACCCTGCAACAAAGCCTCATGAACATAGACAAACGCAAGCAAGATTCCGCTCATCCGGCAAGGTTATGATAAAATGTTTCCTCTTAGGCATTAATCGGACAAAGATGATGATGGGATTTTCCAATCAGCCCGGGCTCTCCGGTAAAAAAATCGTGCTCGGCATCAGCGGCGGTATTGCCGCTTACAAGTGCCCAGAAATTGTCAGGCGTCTACGCGATCGCGGCGCAGAAGTCCGCGTGGTAATGACACCTGCCGCGAAGGCATTTATTACACCGCTCACACTTCAGGCGGTTTCAGGATACCCGGTATCAGACGATCTGCTCGATCCTGCCGCCGAAGCGTCGATGGGGCACATTGAGCTGGGAAAATGGGCTGACCTGGTTATTCTTGCGCCCGCAACGGCGGATGTGATCGCACGTTTAGCCGCTGGCATGGCTAACGACCTGCTTACCACGCTTTGTCTGGCAACGGCTGCCCCCGTCGCTATTGCACCTGCCATGAATCAGCAGATGTATCGCGCAACGCCAACACAGGATAATCTTGCCACGTTGGCACGGCGCGGTGGCCTGGTTTGGGGCCCCGACAGCGGCAGTCAGGCCTGCGGTGATGTGGGTCCTGGTAGAATGATTGATCCGTCGGCGATCGTTGAGCTTGCCGAGGGCTATTTTACGCGCGTCAACAATCTGCAACATCTCAACATTATGATCACCGCGGGACCAACGCGTGAGGCGCTTGATCCGGTACGTTTCATTACCAATCACAGTTCGGGCAAGATGGGATTTGCCATCGCTCAAGCGGCGGCGGAGCGTGGCGCTCACGTGACGCTAGTCGCCGGGCCCGTGTCATTACCAACACCCGCAGGCGTTCGGCGCATTGACGTGACCAGCGCGTTGGACATGCAGCAGGCGGTGATGTCTCATGCGGCACAACAGCAGATTGTCATCGGCTGTGCCGCCGTGGCCGATTACCGGGCTAAACAGATAGCCAACGACAAGATAAAAAAACAGGGCGATGAAATCAGTATCACACTGGTTAAAAACCCAGATATTATTGCAGGGGTTGCAGCCATGTCAGCGTCTCGCCCTTTCGTCGTTGGATTTGCTGCCGAAACCCAGAATGTGGAAGAATACGCGCGTCAAAAATTGACGCGTAAAAATCTGGATCTGATTTGCGCAAATGATGTTTCCCTTTCAGGGCAGGGATTCAACAGTGACACCAACGCGTTGCAGCTGTTTTGGCCGGAGGGTGACACCCGTTTACCTCTGTGCGAAAAGCGCCTCCTTGGCCAACATTTAATCGATGAGATTGTCCGCCGTTATGATGAAAAAAATCGACGTAAAAATTCTTGATGCACTCATTGGTCAACAGTTTCCGTTACCGACCTATGCCACCGCAGGCTCGGCCGGCCTTGACCTTCGAGCTTGTATTGATGAAGGGATCGCGCTAGCCGCAGGGGAGACGATACTGGTGCCAACGGGTATCGCTATCCATATCGCCGATCCCAGCCTGGCTGCTGTTATCCTCCCCCGCTCAGGGTTGGGGCATAAGCACGGTGTGGTATTAGGTAATCTGGTTGGGCTTATCGACTCTGATTATCAGGGACAACTGATGGTTTCTGTTTGGAACCGTAGCCAGCAAGCCTTCACTATCGAGCCCGGTGAACGCCTCGCACAGATGGTGTTTGTTCCCGTCGTTCAGGCTGAATTCAACATTGTCGATGATTTTGTAGGAACAGAGCGGGGAGAAGGCGGTTTCGGCCATTCTGGTCGTCGTTGATCCGAAAATGGGTATACCCTGCGTTACCCCTTGGACACGCGGTCAATCGCGTGTCTTTGTTGTGTTTATTCAGGTCATTACCCTAAATAATTCTAAATGGTTGTCAGCTTCTTTTTGATCAAGGGTCTTTTCTGACATGGCAGAGAAAGAGAATACGAAAAGGAATCGTCGCGAGGAAATCTTGCAAGCGTTGGCGCAAATGCTGGAATCCAGCGATGGCAGCCAACGCATCACTACCGCAAAGCTTGCCGCAATGGTCGGGGTTTCCGAAGCCGCACTCTATCGGCACTTTCCCAGCAAAACACGGATGTTTGACAGCCTTATCGAGTTTATTGAGGATTCGCTGACAACACGTATCAATCTGATTCTGCAAGATGAGAAAGATACGTTCCAACGTGTGCGGTTGATTTTGTTGCTCATGTTGGGTTTTGCTGAACGCAACCCCGGCCTGACGCGCATCCTGACTGGCCATGCGCTGATGTTCGAACAGGATCGTCTGCAAGGACGCATCAACCAGCTGTTTGAACGCATTGAATCGCAGCTTAAGCAGGTGTTGCGCGAGCACAAACTGCGAGAGGGGAAAGCCCTTACCCATGACGAGTCACTGCTTGCCAGCCAGCTGCTCGCCTTCTGCGAAGGGATGCTGTCACGCTATGTTCGCTCAGAATTTCGCTTTCGGCCTACACAGGATTTTGAGACACGTTGGCCACTGCTTGCCGCCCAACTCTATTAACATCGCCCCGCTTTTGCCTAAGAGCCTCTGCACCAAGGCCTGTTCACACAGCAACAGGCTGGCCAGAAATCTCTCAGGCAACATCAGCACCTATGCACAGGTGACTACACAGTAATACCATACCGATCGCGATAGGCCTTCACCGCATCCAAATGCACGGCCATCTCTGGTTTTTCTGCCAAAAAGCTGATCAGATCTTGCAGCGCAATGATGGAAATCACCTGACACTGATAATCGCGTTCCACTTCCTGAATGGCAGAAATGGCTCCTGTACCGCGCTCCTGGCGATCCAGTGCAATCAACACCCCGGCGAGCGTCGCGCCATTTGCTGCGATAATGCCCATGGATTCACGAATGGCAGTACCTGCGGTAATCACATCATCGACCAGCATGATACGGCCTTGCAGGGCGCTGCCGACCAGATTGCCTTCTTCCCCGTGATATTTGGCTTCTTTACGGTTAAAGCAGTAAGGCACATCGGTTTCGTGGTGTTCAGCCAACGCCACCGCGGTGGTCGTGGCGATCGGAATCCCTTTGTAAGCGGGCCCGAACAGCACATCAAAGGTAATACTGGCATCCACCAACGCTTCAGCATAAAAACGGCCCAAAAGTGCCAGGTCGCGCCCGGTATTGAACAGCCCGGCATTGAAGAAATAGGGGCTGACACGCCCGGATTTCAATGTGAATTCGCCGAATTTTAATACCTGCTTGCTAAGCGCGAATTCAATAAATTGGCGCTGATAGGCTTTCATTACTGCATCTCCTCGTATCACGGTGAGTATGGTTATGGTTGGAACACCAGCCATAAAAAAAGCGACGCCGAGGTCGCTTTGCAAAAATGGACAACGCCGCTGCCAGGCAACGGCTGATGAAATGACAGGCGGTTTATGCCAGCCATGCTTACTTGAGGTCCGCGACTGGCGCTTGCGTCAACGCCGCTTTCTGCGCCTCGACGATAGTATCAATGCCACCACGCGCCAGAGCGAGCAACGCCAGAAGCTCTTCGTGACTGAACGGCTCGCCTTCGGCGGTACCTTGCACCTCAATCATGCGGCCATCTTCGGTCATGACCACGTTCATGTCCGTTTCCGCAGCAGAGTCTTCCACGTACTCAAGATCGCACACGGCCTCACCGGCAACGATCCCCACGGAAACCGCCGCTACCATGCCTTTGAGCGGGCTGGCTTTGAGCTGGCCTTTTGCCACCATGCGGTTGAACGCATCCGCCAGTGCAACACAAGCGCCGGTAATAATAGAAGCAGTGCGCGTGCCGCCATCAGCCTGCAACACATCGCAATCCAGCGTGATGGTGTATTCACCGAGCTTTTCCAGATCAACGGCAGCGCGCAGAGAACGCGCGATAAGGCGCTGGATTTCCAGCGTTCTTCCGCCCTGTTTCTCCTTGGCGGCTTCACGCGCATTGCGGCTATGGGTCGCACGCGGCAGCATGCCGTATTCAGCGGTCACCCAGCCTTTCCCCTGCCCTTTCAGGAAGCGCGGCACGCCTTCTTCTACCGTCGCGTTACACAGCACTTTCGTGTCGCCGAACTCCACTAACACGGAACCTTCCGCATGCTTGGTATAGCCACGCGTTAGCGTGATGGGACGCACCTGTTGTGCACTTCGACCTGACGGACGCATGAGATTCTCCGGGTTATGCTCTGTTGATTGGCGCGCATTATACGGCCTTCGGACAACAATTCCTACTTTAGCTGCCGCGCGTTTCGCGATATCGGCAGGGGAGTGTTGGCGTCTGCATCAGGGTATAGCCTGAGGTTATACCCTCCCGACAAACAAGTATTCGTCAGTCATTCCCCTGCATGAAATAGTTTTGATTATTCATTCACCAGAGGGATACACGAGATGCGCCAGATGCAGGTTGAGACCGTCAAACTCTCTCTGGCACGCCCGTGCAAGCGTGCGCAGGAACTGCGCAATGCCGTAAGCGTAGTCAGGATTACCGTTGAAGAACAGGGATTTATCGGTTTAGGCGAATGTACGCCCGCGTTTGAATATCAAGAGTCTGCTGCCAGTGTTTGCCGTCAACTTGACGCAATACGTGGTTCTGTTACGCGCGGTGCGTCAAGGGATGAAATCCAAACGCTGCTCCCTCCTGGTGCAGCACGTAACGCACTCGATTGCGCACTGTGGCGCTTAAATGCCGCCTTACATAAACAAACCGTATGGCAGCAGGTGGGAATACAACCGCCCGCCTCTTTGATCACCACGGAAACGCTGAGCATTGCGTCATTGGAAAACACGGTGGCGGCGACCCGCGATGCGATATCACGCGGCGCGCAGGTGATAAAACTCAAGCTGGATCGCAGCAACATCGTTGAGAAAATCGCCGCAGTGCGCGACGCCGCGCCACGGGCCACTCTGATGGTCGATGCCACGGAAAGCTGGGCTGGGCTCGATTTACTCAGCCTGTGTCACGCACTGCTCCCCCATAACGTCGCGCTAATTGAGCAACCGTTACCGGCAGGCAAGGATCAGGAGTTACTGCGTTTTTCGCACCCTATTCCCCTTTGCGCCGATGAAAGCTGCCGCCACGCTGGCGATATTCCAGGTATCCGCCGCCGTTACGAGATGATCAACATCAAGTTGGATAAATGTGGCGGATTGACAGAAGCACTGGCAATGGTGCGTGAGGCGCGACTGCACGGGCTAAAACTGATGGTCGGTTGCCTGGTTGGCTCTTCACTGGCGATGGAAGCCGCACTACCGGTCGCCGCCGCCGCCGACTATGTCGATCTGGATGGCCCACTCTGGCTAGCCGCCGACAGCTCACCCTATCTGACTTATCACCACGGACGCATCTGGCTATGACACAGCAAGAGTCCACACTGTTAACCGGAGTCCACATGACGCAACTCGCACAGGCTACCCCGAACCCGGCGTCGGCACCCCCACAAACTGCCATGCCGGTGCTGGAGATCGATGACCTGAGCGTCAGCTTCAGCGGCAGATCGGGCAAACATATCGCCCTGAAAAGCGTCTCGTTTTCCGTCAACAAGGGGGAAATCGTCGCCATTGTGGGTGAAAGCGGCTCGGGAAAATCCGTTACGTCGTTAACCGCGATGGGCCTGTTAGCCAACTCGGCGGCCATTGAGCGCGGCAGCATTCATTTCCATTCCCGCCACGGGCAGCGCCACGATCTGCTGAATATGAAAGAGGACGATCGCCGTCAACTGCGCGGGCGCGATATGGCGATGATCTTTCAGGAACCGATGACCTCATTCAATCCGGTGTTGAAAGTGGGCGATCAGTTAACGGAAGCGCTGCGCGACCACCAGCTTTGTGATGCCGCCACGGCGGATAAAAAAGCGCGCGAGCTACTGCGTAAAGTGCGCATCGCCGATGTGGATCGCGTGATGAAAAGCTACCCAGCCTCGCTCTCCGGTGGCATGCGCCAGCGTGTCATGATTGCGCAGGCGCTGGTATGTGAACCGCAGTTGCTGATTGCTGATGAACCCACCACAGCGCTGGATGTCACCGTGCAAGCGCGCATTCTACACATCCTGCGCGATCTCCAGCAGCAAAGTGATACTGCCGTGCTGTTTATTACCCACGACATGGGCGTAGTGGCTGAAATCGCCGATCGCGTGGTGGTGATGTACCGGGGCGAAGTGGTGGAACAAGGTACGGTCGAGCAAATTTTCGCGCATCCGGAACACCCATACACTCAAGCCTTGTTAGCCGCAGTACCAAAACTGGGCGATATGCGCGACAGCGCCTGGCCGCGTCGTTTTCCGCTGCTGGGACAACAACAGTCCAGCGATAGCGAACAGAAAACCGCGCGCTATGACGCCGATCCGCTGCTGGATATCCGTGGATTGCGCGTCTACTACCCGATCCGCAGCGGCATTTTCTCCGCCGTCACGCACCGCGTACACGCGGTCGAGCAGATTGATTTTTGCGTGTGGCCCGGTGAAACCCTGGCGATTGTCGGGGAGAGTGGTTGCGGAAAATCCACCACCGGGCGCGCACTGCTGCGCCTGATTCAGAGCGAATCAGAAAGCATTCTGTTTCAGGGCAATAAAATCTCCCAGATGGACGATCGCGCCTTTTTGCCATTGCGCCGCGAAATCCAAATGGTTTTCCAAGACCCGTATGCGTCATTGAACCCGCGCTTAACCGTCGGTTTCACCATTGCCGAACCGCTGCTGCTGCATGGGCTGGCCCGATCGCTGGAGGACGCAACGCCCCGCGTGCAGGAACTGCTGAAAAGCGTCGGGTTGCCTCCTGAACACGCCCGCCGCTATCCGCACGAGTTTTCCGGAGGCCAGCGCCAACGTATCGCCATCGCCCGCGCCATGGCGCTGCAACCGCAGGTCATTATTGCTGACGAAGCCGTCTCCGCGTTGGATGTCTCGATCCAGGCTCAGGTGGTGAATCTGATTATGGATCTGCAACAAAAAACCGGCGTGTCATGGATTTTCATTTCTCACGATATGGCAGTAGTGGAGCGCATCGCCAACCGCGTTGCCGTGATGTATCTCGGCCAGATTGTGGAAATCGGCCCGCGTCAGGCGGTGTTCAACAACCCTCAGCACCCCTATACGCAACGTTTGCTGGCATCGGTGCCAATTGCCGACCCTCAGCAACGCAGCGTGCGCCAGTTTGATGACAGCGAGATCCCTTCTCCGCTGCGCAAAGCGGGAGAAGAGGTCAACAAAATGACCTATCGACAAGTCGGCCCGCACCACTGGGTCGCCAACGACAGTCATTAATGAAAACACATTGATGAACAAGCAGTTTTAAACATGCAGTTTTAAACAACAACAAATACAACCCATTCACAACCGGGAGACACAACATGAAGCCACTACGACATCGTTCCGCGCTGGCCCTCGGGCTTTCACTCTGTCTGGCCGCTGAGGCTCAGGCACAAGATCTGCGCATCTCTATCTATGCCGATATTACCGGACTTGACCCGCACGACACCTCAGATACTCTGAGCTACTCCATCCAGAGCGGTATCTTTGAGCGCCTGTTCCAGTTTGATAATCAAATGAAACTGGTACCGCGTCTGGCAACCGGATACACCAGCAATGACGATGCCACCGAGTTCGTGGTCACGCTACGCGAAGGCATCACTTTCCAAGACGGCGCGCCCTTTAATGCCGAAGCGGTCAAAGCCAACCTGGATCGCCTGGCCGATCAGAGCAAAGGTTTAAAACGTAATAGCCTGTTCAATATGGTGAAAACCGTCACCGTGCTGTCTCCGACGCAGGTGAAGATTGAACTGAACAAATCATTCGGTGCTTTCGTCAACACACTGGCACACCCGTCTGCCGTGATGCACAGCCCGGAAGCGCTGAAGAAATACCCGGATGAAGCACAACTGCGCGTCCACCCGGTCGGCACTGGTTCGTTCAAATTCACCGAATGGCAGCAGGGCAAAGACGTCAAGCTGGTCAAGAATGACAGCTACTGGCAGAAAGGCTGGCCTAAAGTGGATAGTGTAACCTTCTACCCGACGCCGGAAGACTCCACGCGCGTGGCAGCCCTGAAGTCCAGTCAGGTTGATGCGATTTATCCGCTGCCGTCCGATCTGCTAAGCACGGTGCAAAGCGACAGCAAGCTGGCCGTCCAACGTGACCCTGGTATTGATCAATTCTGGTTGGCGATGAATAACCTGCGCCCGCCCATGAATGACATCCGCGTGCGTCAGGCACTCAACTACGCTATCAACCGCGATGTGTGGCTGAAAGTCGGTTTTGCGGGCATGGGTACACCGGCAACGTCAGCAATGGCACCGGGTGTTCAGTTCTTCCAGGCACAAACCACGCCGAGCTACAACTACGATCCGGCCAAAGCCAAAGCGCTGTTGAAAGAAGCGGGTTACCCGGATGGCATCAGCCTCAAGCTGTGGACCACCAACCGTACCGATTACATCCGTAGCGCACAGTTCTTCAAGCAGCAGTTGGAACAGGTGGGCATCAAGATCACCGTGACACCGATGGATTCCGGGATGCGTAACGCCAAACTGTTCGGCGTGAAAGACCCGAAAGATGCGGAATTCGATCTGTTCTACAACGGCTGGTCGCCTTCTACCGGTGATGCCGACTGGGCGCTGCGTCCGCTGTATGCCACCGAATCCTGGGTGCCTGCGGCTTATAACGTGGCCTACTACAGCAGTGCTGCCGCCGATAAAGCCATTATGGCTGGGTTGGCTACCGCCGATCTTGGCAAGCGCGCCGCGGCCTACGCCGAAGCACAGAAAGTGATTTGGGGTGATGCGCCCGTCGTGTTCCTGGGTACGCCGGACAATCTGGTCGGTAAAGCGAAAAATCTTTCTGGCGTTTACATGCTGGCAGATGGCTCGTTGATCTTCGATCAGGCTGAATTTAAGTAATCGCACGGGGAGAACGCCATGTTTGCTTATATCGTCCGACGTTTGCTGGAAATGATCCCGGTGCTACTGGTGGTCTCCCTGTTAGTGTTCGGTTTTATCAAGCTGTTACCCGGCGATCCGGCGCGGATTTATGCCGGGCCGGATGCCCCGATTGCCGCCGTGGAGGCCGCTCGCCAACTGTTAGGGCTCAACGATCCATTGCCACAGCAGTATGTTCGTTGGCTGGGTGGCTTGTTACGCGGCGATCTGGGTATCACCTATCGCACGCAGCAACCGGTGATGGATGTGATCGCCAAAAGCTTCATGCCCACCATGTGGCTGGCGCTGGCAGGCTTCGCCTGGTCAGTGGTACTCGGCCTGTTGATTGGCGTGGTATCGGGATTAAAACGCGGAAAGTGGCAGGATTGGACGCTGATGAGCGCCGCAGTCGGCGGTATCTCTATGCCGCCTTTCTGGCTCGGATTGCTGCTGATCCAGTTTGTCGCGATGCCGTTCGGGGTCTTTTCCGTCAGCGGTTTTAACCAGCCGAGCGATATTGTGTTACCCGCTCTGACATTGGGAGCTTCCGTGGCCGCCGTAATGGCGCGCTTCACCCGATCCGCATTCCTTGAAGTGGCACAGGAAGATTATGTACGCACCGCGCGATCCAAAGGATTACGCCAACGGCTGATCACCTGGAAACACATCATGCGCAACGCGCTGATCCCCATTATCACTATGCTCGGCTTGCAATTTGGTTTTCTGCTGGGCGGGTCAATTGTGGTGGAAAGCGTCTTCAGTTGGCCCGGTCTGGGCTGGCTGCTGATTGAATCGATCAAGACACAGGACCAGCCGGTAATTCAGGCGCTAATCATGCTGTTCGTGTTCGAGTTTATTGTTATCAACCTGCTGGTCGACCTGCTCTACGCCGTGGTTAACCCAGCCATTCGTTTACGCTAGGAGCGATCATGAGCCACTCTACCGAGCCTACGATGACCGCCGCCGCGCAGGATAACGACGCCATCCGCTCACCGATGCGTGATTTTTGGCAGGCTTTTATCCAAAACCCGCTGGCGCTGGTGTCCGGCGGATTTATTCTGCTCTTGGTGCTGGTCGCGGCCTTCGCCCCTTGGCTAGCCCCTTTTAACCCGATGGACCCGGATTGGATGGCACTGTCTGCACCTCCTTCCGCCACCCACTGGATGGGCACCGACGATCTGGGACGCGATGTGATGAGCCGTATTATCTACGGTTCGCGTATCTCCTTATATATTGGCCTGTTTTCCGTCACGCTCGGCATGGTGGTCGGCATTGTGCTGGGCCTGCTGGCAGGATTTTATGGCCGCTGGATTGATATGCTGATCATGCGCAGCGCCGATGTGCTGTTCGCCTTCCCCGGTATGCTGTTGGCTATCGCGGTGGTCGCCATTCTCGGCCCAGGCTTGAATAACGTGATTATCGCCGTCGCGGTGTTCAGCGT
>NZ_JBPETA010000070.1:0-15251 GCF_051710365.1 Symbiopectobacterium sp.
TTCAGTATTGGTGACAGACCACCACAAGTATCCAACCTCAATTCTGTTCACAAGACCATCGTTGATGTTCTCGGCGAGCGATACCGTCGAATTTATTCTTAAAGTAGGTGCGGAATGACGGTTATATGAATTTGATGATCTTCAACCTGGTGAAAAACTGATTATTCCAGCATTGCCTTTGGTATCAAGCAGCACAAATTATCATCGTACTGAGCCTTCCCTGCTAATTCCAGATAATGAACGTTCGCATAAGGTTGCCCAATTAGCCCTCCGGGTTGGCCCTTTTCTTGCGGACGATCCAAGGCGCGATACCGCTATTACCGAATTGCATCGTATTGCTATTGATCAAGCAGGCAGTGGGTTTCAGCATTGGCTAAGTCGTTTTGGCACTGCTCGTGTGCAACTCGATGCGAATAATGCCTCTTTGCTTAAAAAATCTCAGGTTGATTTACTGCTTCCTTTACGGGACAGGCAGGACAATCTTATTTTCACCCAGGGCAGCGTTCACCATATTGATAAACGCGTGCAGGCAAACCTGGGTTTAGGCATGCGCCATTTCACGCAGAGCGCTGTGGTGGGGGGCAACGGTTTTCTCGACTACGATTTTTCCCATCATCATGTGCGTGCGGGGATTGGCGTAGAGTATTGGCGTGATTTCCTAAAACTGGGTGTGAATAGTTATTTACGCCTTAGTAACTGGAAAGCGCCTTATGGCAATGAGCGAGAGCGTCCCGCGAATGGGTGGGATATTCACACGGAGGCCTTTTTACCTGATTGGCCCCAACTTGGTGTGAAACTACTGTATGAACAGTTTTATGGCGAGCAGGTGGTACTGTTTGGTAAGGACGATCGCCAGCATAACCCTCATGCGATTGGTGCGGGCGTAAGCTATACCCCTTCCCACTGATGACCTTGAGCGCAGAACAGCGCAACGGGAAAGCTGGCAGCAGTGACAGACGTTTTGGCCTGCAATTTCACTATCAGTTTAGTCTGCCTTGGGAGCGGCAACTTGATCCTGAAGCGGTTCGTTCGACTCGCCATTTGCCGAGGCAGCGTTACGATCTTGTGACGCGTAAAAATCATCTGGTGCTTGAGTACCGCAAGGTGCAACGCCTCTTTTTGAGCATGACCCGGGCGGTAGATGGGTATTCCGGAGAGCAAAAGCCACTCAATGTTGAAGTGAATGCCACCGATAAACTCGCTCGCCTGGAGTGGTCTGCACCGGCGTTGATCGCTGCTGGCGGAAAAATTTTGCCGCGTGGATACCAAAATTATGCAGTGGTGTTACCGAACTATAAGGACAGCGGTCAACCCCAGAACTGCTATCGCGTTTGCGCCGTTGCTGTCGATACCCAGGGACATCGCTCGAATCAGGGGAAATCCTGGGTACGCGTTCATGCGCCCGCAATGGCTATGATGCGTATGTCCTCGGATACCGCCCGCAGCGCATTTTCGGTGATGCCGGCTTCAGCCGTGGCGAACAATACGAGCAGTATCAACATCGTCCTCAATCTAAAAGACAGTAACGGTAGACCCTTGAGTAACATGACCAGCCATCTTTCTTTCCGGCTACGAAATCAGCAGGGGGAGCCCCCCCTACTGGTGAAGTGGCTCTCAGTGCAATCCGTGAAAGCGGGGAGGCTGGACGTTATATTGCCACGGTAAGGGGAACGAAAGCGGGCGTGTATTCAGTAACGCCACGGCTTGATGGCGTGGCGATGGCATCATTATCGGCAAGATTTGCGCTTAAGGCCGATGTGACAACTGCCAAGGTCGAGTCTCTGTCTGCGGATAAATCTTTACTGACAGGTGATGGCATTGATTATGTGCAGTTTACTGCCTTGATTATCGATGCGCACGGTAACCCTGTTCCCAATGCCGTAGTGCAATGGCGTCATTCATTTGGTCACTTGTCAGCCAGCAAGACACCAACATCTGCGCAGGGTATCGCCAGTGCCAGCTTAAAAAGTGTTGATAAAGGTAAGGTGACGGTTACCGCCGCTATTAACCATTCTAGCGTGAGTGATGTCAGCGTCAAAACCATAGGATTTATTGAGGATTCATGGGATATCGCGAGCGAAGGTGTCAGATATCGCTCGGTACCGGTCAAGGGGTATTCATCATTAGGGTTTGTCGCAAAAGCGCCGACCCTTGGCCCCCAGCAATTGGTCTGGTCATCACGTAGCGATCAGGCTTTAGTAGCGACGTTGATGAATCAAGCGGATGAAAATCGCTATACGGTGAAATTCAGAGGTTATCGCCACTCTGGCTGTAAGCTCAGGCCGCTAAATGACGCTATTGGTTGTGCCAAGGTCGGGAATGGTATGGATGCTGAGCTGGTTTTCTCGGCAGACGATAATGCAACTTTGCCGCCAGGGCGTTACGTGGGCGATATCCATTTCTCTGCGAGAAGCGGCTCGGGAGATTTTGAGGTGGAATATCTGCTGCATGTGACGTTGCAGGTTGTCAGGTAGTTGCCTGTCCAGGGCTGTCAGCTCGCTATTACAATTAGCGAGATGAAAAAAAGCCATTTTTTACAATGGCTTTTTTAGCGATGAGAGGTGATGAGATCGCGTGAAACGTTACTCGATATTCTGAATCTGTTCCCGCATTTGCTCAATCAGCACTTTCAGCTCAATGGCGCTGGCAGTGACGTCGGCGTTGATGGATTTGGAGGCCAACGTGTTAGATTCGCGGTTGAATTCTTGCATCATGAAGTCCAGACGGCGGCCAACGGCTTCCGGTTTTTTCAGGATGTTGTAGGTCTCTTTAACGTGCGCTTCGAGCCGGTCCAGCTCTTCGGCAACGTCAACACGCTGTGCTAACAGCACCAGCTCCTGTTCCAGCCGGTTGTTTTCTAACTGCACCTGCGCTTCTTCCAGCTTATTGAGCAGGCGTTCGCGCTGCCATTGCAGAATGGTCGGCATGTGTGTGCGCACTTTCACCACTTCGGCACTCACGCCCGCAAGGCGTTGTTCAATGAGCAGTTTCAGCGCGGCACCTTCGGTTTCGCGCGCAGTGATAAAATCATCCAGCGCTTTTTCCAGTGCGGTCATCAACTCCTTGCTGATCGCATCGAGATCTTGCTCTTGCGCCGACATCACGCCCGGCCAACGCAGGATATCAACGGGGTTAATTTCCCCTTCATCACTCTGCATTTTGACCCAGTTGGCGGCTTCAACCAGCTGTTTTGCCAGCTTTTCATTCAGGATCAGGCTGCCTTGCGCACTCGGGTCGAGTTCAAAACGCAGGTTGCATTCGATTTTTCCGCGCGTCAGACGGGCGCGAATACGCTCACGAATCACCGGCTCCAGGCTGCGGAACTGTTCCGGTAAACGGATGTATGTTTCAAGATAACGCTGGTTAACGGAGCGAAGCTCCCATGCGGCGTTACCCCAGCTGCCCTTGATGTCACGGCGGGCGTAGGAAGTCATACTGCGGATCATCGATATTTACCTGTTTAGCAAGTGATAAGGCGAGTATAACGCGCCCGTGGTTTTGCTGGGTAGGATAAAATCAGTTGAGTGGCTGGCGCGCAGCAGGATTTCAGAACGCTGCCGCATTATGCTGCGTGAAACAGACCTTCGTTTTGTCGGGCAATCTCCCAGCATTTGTTTTTCATCAGTTGTTTTAACTGCAATGCGGCGTGTGATTGCGGGTTGTCGCGGCGGCTGATCAGCGTCACTTCGAACGGCAGTGGCTGTTCAATCGGTACGATTTTCAACATATCGGCGTAGCGATGTGCGGTAAACAGATCGACGATACCCGCGCCGCCGCCTGCCAGCACCATGTCGGCAATCACCGAGTAGGTTTTAATATATACCGATGACATCGGCGTCAGTCCTTTGGCGCGTAACGCACGGTGCAGCACCTGGCCTAACGGATCCTGCTGCTGCATCATCAGCAGGTTATTGGAACAGAGCCACTCGAGCGATACCGGTCCGTTCTGCGGACTATCTTTGGGCAACACAGCGACCATATAGGCTTGAAACAGCGGCTCAGCCAGCAGAGCGGCAGGCACTTGCTGGCCAAAGACCAGCGCAAAATCGAGTTGATCTTGCAGAATATTTTGACACAGCGTGGAGAAGTGCTCGGTCACCAGCTCTACGTTGACGCGCGCTTCTTGCTTGTGAAATTCCACCATGGTTGGTGCAACCACCATTTGGCTAAACGCATGCGCCGCCCCCAGCCGCACCGTTTGTACCCGATTTCGTCTCATCTGTTCCGTCAGTGAACCGATGGCTTGCAGATGGATGTAAAGCTCCTGTACTTCAGGGATCAGACGCCGTCCTTCGCGGGTTGCCACCATGCCCCGCGCGCCGCGTTCAAACAGGGCAAACCCCAGTTGCTGCTCAGCGTGATTGAGTACCCGGCTGACGTTCGGCTGTGAAACGTTCAGCAAGCGGGCAGCACCGCTGATGGTGCCAGCCTGAAGAATAGCCTGGAAGATTTCGATGTGGCGTAAGCGCATGGACAGGTGCTCCGTGTTGGTTAGGTCATAATTTCACCTTGAGCAAATTCCATGCAATATCCACGCCACCCGATGCTTTGGCCTGTGGTTATTTACCACAGGTGGCTTCCAGTACACGCAACCAGTTGCCGTAGCAGATTTTTTCCAGCAATGGGAGATCGTATCCGCGCTGTGTCAGCGCCTCGACCAGGATCGGCAGCCCTGCGACATCATGCAGGTCTGGCGGCACGGTGGTGCCATCGAAATCGGAACCAAAACCGACGCTGTCTTCTCCCAGCTTGTTCAGCAGGTAATCGACATGGCGGACAATCTCTTCCACCGTGGCGTTCGGATCTTTTTTACCATCGGCGCGCAGGAAGGCAGTACCGAAATTCACGCCGACAAAACCGTTGCTTTCACGAATTGCGTCCAGCTGTTTGTCTGTCAGATTGCGGGACTGCGCGCAGAGTGCGTGGGCGTTGGAGTGGCTGGCAACCATCGGGGCATCGCTGATACGTGCGGTCTGCCAGAACCCTTTTTCATCCATGTACGACAAATCCACCATGATGCGTTTGGCGTTACAGGCTTTCACCAGACGCAGGCCGGTTTCTGTCAGTCCGGAACCGATATCGGGCGAAGAAGGGAAACGGAACGGTACGCCGTCGCCGAAGATATTCGGTCGACTCCAGAGTGGGACCAGGGTGCGTAAACCCGTAGCATAAAGGATATCAAGCAGTTCCAGATCGAGCGCTTCTGCACCTTCAATGTGCAACACCATCGCCAGGGTTCCCGTCGCCATGCAGTGACGAATATCGGCAACACTGTGGCAAATTTTGGCTTGTCCTGCGGAGGCAGCATCAATGCGCAACAGCGTGTAACTCATTGAAAAGGTTATCTCTCTGGCAGATTCCATCGATGGTGTCGCGTGGTTCACAAACAAACTGTCGTTTTCTGGTACAGATTTCGCTGGGTCTTTAGGGGATGGGACATAAACGGCGAATAATCCGCCAGCCAGTCCCCCTTGTCGGATACGCGGCAGATCGATTTGACCCGCGGCTGGGCCTTGTAGAAAGGCACTGACCTCATCCTCCCGGTGGGAGGAATAAAGGCGTAATAAAACATCGTTATGCCCGTCAAAAACAGGGAAAGGGCGTTGCGTACCCGTTAGGAAATTGTTAGACATATTCAAAGTTATCGGCTCAGGATGCGATGAAACGGTATTTGCCCCATTAAGGTGCACGTTGCCCCAAAATGGACAAATGATTGCGCAGGGAATGGATGTCCTGGTGTGTTCATTTAAGCCAATCCGGTTTGACTATGTCAAGGCTGGATATGAAATAAAATCCAATTAATTGTTAAATATATTAATAATTTGATGGATTCATGCTTACCAGGAGACGTTTTCTCGCCGGTTGCGGCGCCGTACCTTTTTTATCCTATCTGAACCCGCACTCCGCTTTCGCTGCCACGCCTCCCACCATGCTGGTGATGGCGATGCAACTGGATAACATGACCAGCCTTGATCCCCATGAAAGTTTTGAAGCGGTAGGCTCTGAGATTGTGGGCAACCTCTACCAGCGTTTGGTAATGCCGAACCCGTTGAAACCCAGCGAAGTGAAAGGCGAGTTGGCCACGCACTGGGAAGTGAGCAACGAAGGGAAGACCTTCACCTTCCATATTGATCCAAAAGCAAAATTCTCCGATGGCACGCCGGTCACCGCAGAAGACGCGGCGTTCTCGTTACAGCGCGCGGTTAAAATGGATAAAAGCCCCTCCTTCATTATCAACCAGTTCGGTTTCACCAAAGATAACGTGGAGCAGCACATCACCGCGCCGGATGCCAGTACGCTGGTGCTGAACCTGGACAAGCCGGCGGCAGAATCATTCCTGCTCTATTGCCTCTCTGCGCCGGTGGGCAGCATCGTGCAGAAGAAAGCCGCGCTGGCAAACCAACAGGACGGCGATTTCGGCTACGCCTGGATTAAACAGCACAGCGCCGGGTCTGGTCCGTTCACGCTGCGCAGTTGGAAAGCGAGCGAAAGCATCATTCTGGAGAAAAACCCCCACTTCCAGACTGACAGCAAAATTCAGCGCGTGATCATGAAGCACATCACCGATCCTGCGGCGCAGTTGCTGATGCTGCAAAAAGGGGATGTGGATATCGCCCGCGATCTGACCAGCGAACAACTGCGCCCGATCGTCAACGATTCTGAATTCAATGTGATCCGTCGTGACGTTTCGACCATCATGTTAATGTCGTGCAACACCACCAATGAATTACTGAAAAAACCGCAGGTGTGGCAGGCACTGAAATGGGCGATTGATTATGAAGCCATTCAGAAAAACATCATTCCGCTGACGCACCGCGTGCATCAGAGCTTCCTGCCGGGTGGCTTCCCCGCGGCTCTGGACGATACGCCGTTCCATCAGGATGTGGCCAAAGCGAAAGCGCTGCTAACTGAAGCAGGTTATCCCGACGGGTTCGAGATCACCATCGATCACTACTCTGCTCAGCCGTATCCGGATATCGCGCAGGCCATCCAGACTCAACTGGGTGCCGTGGGGATCAAGGCGAAGCTTGTCTCTTCTGAAAATCGCGCGGTGTTGACCAAAATGCGTGCCCGCCAGCACCAACTGGCGATCACGGCCTGGGGCGCTGACTATTTCGATCCCAACTCGAACACCGAAGCATTCTGCGTCAATGTCGATAACACGGAAAATGCGCGCAGCCGTACTCTGGCATGGCGCTGCGGCTGGTCTGACGAAAAATTCAACACGTTAACCGAGCAGGCGTTGCATGAAAGCGATTCCGCCAAGCGTATCGCGCTGTATGAAACCATCCAGCGTGAGCACCGTGAGCACAGCCCGTTTATTTTCCTGATGCAAAACACCTTGCCGATTGTCTGCCGTAAAAATATCAGCGGTGTGAACATGACGGTACTGCGTGATAACCCGTACTATCAGGTGAAAAAAGCCTGATGCCGATAGCAAAACGTATTCTCAGTACGCTGGGCAGCTTGCTGCTCACGCTGTTGGGGTTGTCGGTGCTGACCTTTTTTATCGGTCGCATCATGCCCACCGATCCGGTGCTGGCGATGGTGGGGGACAATGCGCCGGAATACGTGGTGCAACGCGCGCGTGAAGAGATGGGGCTGAATCAGCCCCTGTGGGTGCAGTTTGGCCGCTATCTTTCGCAACTGTTGCACGGCGATCTCGGCAATTCGATCCTCACGTCCAATCCCGTGATGACGGATATCGCACGTTTCTTCCCGGCAACGCTGGAGCTAGCTACCGCAGCTATCATTATCGCTGCGCTGGTCGGCATTCCACTCGGCGTGTGGGCCGCAGTGAGGCGGAGTACCTGGGTCGATCAAACCATTCGTGTGGTTTGTCTGGCGGGGCACTCGTTGCCGGTGTTTGTGCTGGCACTGCTTAGCTTGCTTAATCTTCTATGCCGTACTCGGTATTGCTCCGGGGCCGGGGCATCAGGACATTATTTTTCAGGATATGGTGCCGCAGGTGACCGGCTTGCTCACGGTGGATTCGCTGTTGGCGGGGGATTATGCCGCCTTCCACGATGCGCTGGCACATATGGCGCAGCCGGTCTTGATCCTCGCCTATTTCAGCATGGCCTATATCACCCGTATGACGCGTACCTTCATGCTCAATGCGTTAAGCGGTGAATACGTCATTACCGCGCGCGCCAAAGGGCTGTCGTCGCGTCGGGTGATCTGGCGTCACGCGTTTCCGACCGTTGCGGTGCAGTTGGTGACCGTATTGGCACTGACCTATGCCGGGCTGTTGGAAGGGGCGGTGGTCACGGAAAACGTGTTCGCCTGGCCGGGGCTGGGCCAATACCTCACCACGGCATTAATGAATGCCGACATGAACGCGGTGATTGGTGCCACGCTGCTGGTGGGCACCGTGTACGTGCTGCTCAATTTGCTGGCTGACATTCTCTATCGACTTTGGGACCCGCGCGTAAAATGATTTTTCCTGTCTCACGAGCATGGTTGCTCGACGAAACGTCCGCGACGCGCCGTCAGGCCATTTGGGGGCGACGTTATCGCTTATGGTTGGGGCTACAGGCTAATCTGATGGCGATGATCGGGTTGGTGGTGATTCTAGCCGTACTGGTGTTGTCGTCCCTCGCGCCTTGGTTGACGTCTTATCAGCCGGGATTTCAGGATCTGGCAAACCGATTGGCACCGCCTTCTGCTGCCCATTGGTTCGGCACGGATGAATTAGGGCGTGATATCTACACCCGTATTCTGTATGGCGGCCGTACCACCCTCGGTATGGTGATCGCCGTAGTGGTGCTGACTGCGCCGTTAGGGCTGCTGATTGGCTGTGTCGCCGGGTATGCTGGTGGCTGGTTAGACAAAACCCTGATGAGCGTAACGGATATTTTCCTCTCCTTTCCTCGCTTGATTCTGGCGTTGGCGTTTGTTGCTGCGTTGAAGCCCGGTGTCGAGAGCGCCATCTTGGCGATTGCGCTGACGGCCTGGCCGCCCTATGCTCGCTTGGCGCGGGCGGAAACCATGCAGTTTCGCCACAGTGATTTTATCGCTGCCTGCAAGCTCACCGGAGCGACGCCGTTGCGCATTATCGTGCGCCACATTATGCCGCTCTGCGTGCCGAGTCTGGTGGTGCGTATCACGCTGGATATGAGTTCTATCATCATCACGACGACCAGTCTGGGCTTTCTGGGGATGGGGGCGCAGCCGCCTTCGCCGGAATGGGGCACCATGATTGCCACCGTGCGACGATTCTTATTCTCGGAATGGTGGGTGCCGTTGGTGCCGTGTATCGCCATTTTCATGACCTCGCTGGCGTTTAACTTTTTGGGTGACGGTTTGCGTGACGTACTGGATCCTAAGGAGCGCTAAATGCTGGTGGAAATTGAAAACTTGCGTATTACGTTTGCGAGTCGCACACAGACGTTTGAAGCGGTGCGTGGCGTTTCGCTCAGTATTGGCAAAGAGAAATTCGCGATTGTCGGAGAGAGCGGTTCAGGCAAATCCCTGACTGCGCGCAGCCTGATGCAACTGCTGCTCGGCAGCGCGCGCGTGGAGGCGGATAAGCTCAGCTTTGACGGCATCGATTTGCGCAGCGCGGATGAAAAGACCTTACGTCGCATTCGCGGCAAGCGGGTGGGCTTTATTCTGCAAGATCCGAAATACTCCCTCAATCCGGTGATGACGATCGGTCAACAGATCGCCGAAGCATGGCGTGAGCATAAGGGCGGCTCGCACCGTGCTGCGTTGGCGGCGGCGACCGATTTGTTGGAGCAGGTTCGCATTCGCGAACCGCATCAGGTGGCAGCGCGCTATCCGCATGAGGTGTCCGGCGGGATGGGGCAACGGGCGATGATCGCCATGATGCTGGCCCCAGACCCGGAGTTGCTGATTGCGGACGAGCCGACCAGCGCGTTGGATGCCACGGTGCAGGCCGATATTCTCAAGCTGATCGACGATCTGGTCTCTCAGCGCGGCATGGGGCTGATTTTGATCAGCCATGACTTGCCGTTGGTATCGCATTTTACAAGAGCCACTGCTGGTGCACCGCGTTGACAATGCCGAACAGCGCATTGCCAAAATGCTGGATGATGTGGGCCTGCCTGCGGCGGTGCGTTTTCGTTTCCCGCATCAGTTGTCAGGCGGGCAGCGCCAGCGCGTTGCCATCGCGCGTGCGCTGATTGTCGAGCCGGAAGTGCTGCTGCTGGATGAACCGACCTCTGCGCTGGATGTGTCGGTACAGGCTGAAATCTTGAATCTGCTGGCAGATATCCGGCAGGAGCGTAAGCTGACCTACCTGATGGTGAGCCATAATCTGGCCGTGGTGACCCACTTGTGCGAGCAGGTGGGGGTGATGCAGCAAGGAGAGATGGTGGAGATCCTGAGCGCGGAGCAGTTACGTGCCGGGCTGATTCAACATCCTCACACCGCTGAGTTGTATGCATTGAGTATCGCTTTGGAGGAACCCGCATGGGGCTTGATTGGCAGCGGGCGACGGAGGTGGCGCAGTCCATCACGGCGCAATGGCAGGGAGAAGGGCAGCCCGGCGGCGCAATTGCGCTGTTTGATGGCAATCAGTTACGGGCATTGCGCTGCGGCGGTCTGGCGGATCTGGCGCAAGGCACGCCGTTTAGTGCGGATAGCGTGGTGCGTTTTGCCTCGGTAACCAAACATTTATTTGCTTCGCTGGTGACCGGGCCGTTAGCAGACGTGATCGCGCTCGACGACCGATTGGCGCAGCATCTGCCGCAACTGCGCGGCCCGAGCGGGCAGGTTACCGTCGGCCAGGCACTGGATATAACGGCCGGGCTGCACGATTTGCGTGAAACACTCTCGTTGCTCGGGCTATCAGTCTACAACGCCACGCAATCTGACGATCTGCTGGCATTTGTTGCCGCGCTGGATAAGTTGAACTATCCGGCAGGCAGTGAAATTTCCTATTCCAATACCGGTTATCGGTTGGTGGAAGAGGCGCTGAAAGCCAAAGGCATCTTGTTTGCCGAACGTTTGCAGCAGCACATTTGCCAGCCATTGGATATTCACCTTTGGGCACCGGAAACCTGGTTCGATATTGTGCCTGGGTTAGTGCCGGGGTATTGGCACAGCGACAGCGGTTGGCAACCTGCAAGCGCCGGGCTGCATCTGTCCGCGTCCGGCAGTGTAGCGGGCAACGTGCGTGATTTGAGCACCTGGCTGCAAACGCTGTTGCGCGATGAGGGGCCGGGGCGCGGGGTATTGGCGCGCCTGACCGCACCACGCCAGCTAACGGATGGTCGCGTGACTGGCTATGGTTTAGGGGTTGCTCATTCACGCTTTGGTGATGCGCACTGGGTCGGCCACGGTGGTTCTCATGCGGGTTATAAGAGCTATTTTCTTCTCGATCCGCAGCGTGGTGTCGGGTTGGCGTTGGTGGCAAACCGTGAGGATGTATCCACCTATGACTGTGCACTGCGCATCATGGCGGCGCTGACCGGGCAAGCGTTACCGCAACCGGGCCATGCGCTGATGCCGGGGCTGTATGTGGCGGAAAACGGCAGCGAGTGGCTGGAAATCAGTGGTAACAACGCCTGCTGGTTGGGCGCGACCGAAACGCTCTATCCGTCAGAGGATGGAGCGATATCTCTCTCCAGCCATTTGCCGATGCAGTTGCGTCAGAAGGGAACGGTGATTGACGGTGAAATAGGCCACGCCGCCAAACGCTTTGTGCTGCCACATCGCGATGATTCTCTCGCTCAAGCGCAAGGCCGTTGGTTCTGCCCGGAATGGCGCAGTGAATGGGTGATTGAAGGAGACCGTCTGGTGATGGGGGTTGGCCCCTCGGCTCCGGTTGCTTCGCTGGAGTGTCTGGGTCAAGGTCGGCTGTTAGCGACCGCGCAGGACGGCCCGTGGGAGAAACGCTTTGCGTTGCATATCGAAGGCAACAACATGACGTTTTTGCTTAACCGCAGTCGGGTGGTTACGGCGCGGGGACGTTCACTGGGCGTAAATACGCTAAGCGGAATGCCAGCACAGGGCATTCCGCTACCTGCACGTTAGCGGTAAATGCCAACCCACGGGGCTTGACTCACATAGCCATAACCGCGATACATCCCTTCACTGTTGAACGGCAAAGCGATGTTTCCCTCTTTATCGACGGCGATCAGGCCGCCGCTGCCATCCAGCGGCAGCAGTTTTTCCATCACCACGCGCTCGCCTGCTTGCTCCAGCGTCAGCCCGGCATACTCCATTAACGCAGAGACATCATAAGCCGCTACGCAGCGGATAAACACTTCGCCTGTGCCAGTACAAGAGACGGCGACGGTATTGTTGTTGGCGTAGCAGCCTGCACCAACGATGGGACTATCGCCTATGCGTCCGGCCTGCTTGTTGGTCATGCCGCCGGTTGAGGTGGCGGCGGCGAGATTACCTGCGCTGTCCAGCGCCACGGCACCGACAGTGCCATATTTGCGTTCCGAATCGATTGGGTCACCCTGCGCCACATCGCGCTGACCATCGTGATCCAGCACGACACGCCCTTCTCCTGCTTGCGCATGACGTAGCTGTTCACGCCGGGCATCGGTAGAGAAGAAGTCGGGTTCGACCATCTCCAGCCCCTGCTTACGTGCGAACGCTTCTGCACCCGCCGCGGTAAACATCACGTGCTGGCTCTGTTCCATGACGGCCCTTGCTGCCAGCACCGGATTGCGGATATGGCTGACGCAACTGATAGCACCGGCATCCAGTGTGCGGCCATCCATGATGCTGGCGTCAAGTTCGTGGGTTTCATCGTGCGTAAAGACCGAACCGTGCCCGGCATTAAACAACGGACACTCTTCCAACAGCCGTACCGCTTCGGTAACGGCATCCAGTGCACTGCCGCCCTGGCTGAGAATCTGCTGGCCGCTGGCGACAATGGCGTTTAACGCTTCGCGGTAGGCTTGCTCTTTTTCCGCGCTCATGGCGGAGCGGGTCAATGCCCCCGCCCCTCCGTGGATCACAATGACTGGCTTGACCATGTCATCTCCCTGTTATTAGTTCTGTGTGGTAGCCAGATACGAAAAAGTACTTAGCAAGCGAACGATATCTGTCATGGTGGGTGCGGTGTAGTGTACCGTCACCGCATCACCGCGTTCCACTCCGGGGATCAGGCTAAACAGATCCGCCAGCACCGGTTTGGCGGTCATCAGTTCAAGGTGATAGGGCGCAGCGATACGCGAGGTGCTTTCACGGTGCGCCCGCTGCACGGCCTGTTTCGCCTGTGTGCGAATCAGTTGTTGCGCCGCCGGTGGGCTGAGCGATTCCGCCGAAGTTTGCGAAATGGCGCGTTTGACGCAGGCATAGGCGGTTTGGGGATAATAGCGGGCGATCCACTGTTGCAGGATATTATCACCGCTGACCAGCCACAGCGGTGTGCCCTTTTCGGCACCGGCGGCAGCATAGATATCGCTCTCACCCATCACTTCATCATTGATTTTCACACGATAGAAGGCGCGGCCATTGATGGTGTGCGCCAGCACACCGTGCTCTCCGGCAGCGCTGTGGTAGCCGATGAACATAAGTCCATCAAACGCCTGCTGCTCCAGCCCATCGACCATCGACAATACGCGCGGTTTGCCCTGAACCAGACGGGCGCGGGCATCGATGTTCTCTGCCCGCAGATTGGTCATGGCGGCGTGGCTGTCAGCCACCACCACTTCCGTTGCGCCACCGGCGAAAGCGCCATCAATGGCGGCGTTCACTTCCTGCTCCATCAGCCCGCGAGCCAGTTGATACTCGGCTTGCTCGGGGCTGCACTGTTCCGGTCGCATCACGCCGGCGATCCCTTCGATGTCGGCAGAAATAAACACTTTCATGGGTATGTCCTTACGCTAAAACGTGTTGTGCAAGACGATCTAACACCTGTCGCAAGTCTGGTCGGTGGTGGCCGCGAAAACCGGTCACCGCCTCGGCGCACAGCAGGGCATCCAGTACGGCATGTTCCGTGGCATCGGAGGCGGCGCACAGCATCGCTTCCATCTTTGCTTCTTCTGGCGGCCGCGGCGTGGGCTGGGTAGAAAAAGTGACGGCGATGTCACCTGAGCCGTGGCCCCAATAGCTGCCCAAACGCCCCAGTCCGGCACCGGCGCGTTTGGCGATGCGCCCAAGCTGGCGCGCATCCAGCGGTGCATCGGTTGCCATAATGATGATAATCGACCCCGCATCGCGTTGTGGTGCCAGTTCGGGCAGCAGCGGTTCAATAAAGGGGCCGATGTGCAGTCCGTCCAGTGTGAGCGATGCCAGCGTGCCAAAATTGGCCAGTACCAGCACACCCAACGTGGCATTCAGTTCGGGAATCAGACGAGATGCGGTGCCGATACCGCCTTTCAGGCCGAAGCAGCTCATACCGCGCCCGGCACCGACGCTGCCGCGTGCAAAGTGGGTGTCTGCCTTGCTCAGTGCGGCCTGCGCCATGGCTTCAGTCACCGCCAATGCCTGAATGTCGTTCAGCCAGCCATCATTGCATTCCAGCGCCAGCGGGTTCACCGTGGGCAGCGAGCGCCCGAGTTCAGGATTTTTGGCAATGGCGTCGCGCACCAGCGTGGTAAACAGTGTGCCGACAGTAAGCGTATTACTCAGCAGGATCGGGGTTTGCAGTTGCCCCAGTTCTTCCACCTGCACCAGCCCAACCGGTTTGGCAAAACCGTTCAGGACGGCGGCACCGCACGGCAGCGGCTGCGTAAACAGGTTGTCACCGGGCGGCACAATAGCGGTAACGCCGGTTTGTACTTCGCCCTGCGCCAGCGTTTCGTGCCCGACGCGCACGCCAGGCACATCGCACAGACTGTTGCCTGGACCGCTGGGCATGCGTGGCACGCCGACTTGCTGGTGGTCACGCCAGCGCTGCAATAGGGCGTGCAGCTGCGCCTGTTGAAAAGCCATCATAGGATTCTCATGCATTCTTCAGTTTCGGATCCAGCGTATCGCGCAAGGCGTCGCCTAACAAATTGAATGACAGCACGGTGAAGAAAATCGCCAGACCGGGGAAGACGCTGACGTGCCATTGACCGGCCATCATCATGCTACGGCTCATTGCGAGGATATTACCCCACTCCGGCACGTCCGGCTCTGGGCCAAGACCGATAAAGCTCAGGCTGGCCGCCGTGAGAATACTGGTGCCAATACGCATGGTGAAATAGACGATCACGTTCGGCAAGGTAGCAGGCAGAATATGGCGGATCAGCAAGATGCGATCCGGCGCGCCAGCACTGCGCACCGCTTCCACGTAGGCGGCTTGTTTCAGGGTTAAGGCGGAGGCGCGCACAATA
>NZ_JBPETA010000071.1:0-15202 GCF_051710365.1 Symbiopectobacterium sp.
CAATGGCAACATTACTTGATGGTAAACGGGTCTGGGCAGAAAAAAATCTGAACCAGATTTAATCTGACAGACACCTGTATAAATAACCGGTAACTGTCAGATCAGGTCTGAGCTAGTACACCTTATTCGTTGCTGGCGGAGGTCAATGCATTTCATTTTCTCATCTTACGCTCTGCCAAGTAGGAACTGTTATCATGCCTGCAAGTCTGCTTCGCTATCTTACCTTGTTCACCCTGTTGCTACTGCTGACAACCGGCACGCTGAGCTACAATATCGTGAACAACTGGTTGGCAGAGAAGAAATCTACGCTCAACACCCTCGCACTTGGGATGCAAAAGCGCATCGACACCTACCGCTTTTTCACTTACCAAATCTATAGCAATCTGAACAACGACGCCGCTACTGGCGGGGAAGATAGCGTCAATGCCATCAGTCTGCTGCCGGATGTGTTCTATGTGGAAAAAAACGGCCAAAAAACCGATGCGCTCATCTTTGGTCAGCACGATAAATCAACGCTGAGCGCGGTGCGCAAGATTTCACGTTATCTCGATATCCTGTGGGGTGCCGAAAGCGATATCTACTCCATGTACTACCTCAACGGTGTAGATAACAGCCTGAACATGATTTCCACGCAGATACTGAAAGACATTTCCGCACAGTTTCGCGGCAGCTATATCACCGCGATTGCCGAAGCCCGGCGCACGGAGATGCTACAACAGTCAAACGCGCTTGATGAACGCGAGAGCTTCTCTCCCATCCGCAAGTTGCGCTTTTATAATGACTACTATTTTACTCTGCGCACCACCTTCAACCAGCCGGGCCATCTGGCGACCATCATCGCCTTTGATTTGCCCATCAACGATCTGATCCCACATACGCTGTCGCGCGACAATTTCATCCTGCGCGCGGACAGCGTGGGAACCAGCAGTGAAGCATTTACCAATAACGAAGATACGACCCGCGTTCAGTTAAACGGTTCGCTGTTAGAGGTGGCCGCACCGCTGGTTAACGCGCCGGTGAATATCGTTTATCAGTTACCTCTGCGGCAATTCGCTGCCGATATGGCGCGTAATAATATCTGGTTGCTGCTGCTGAATCTGGCGCTAACCCTCACTGGGTTCTACCTGTGGCGTCAGCCCAACCGCGATGCGCGCGAGCATCAAGGCGTAGTGCAGGCAACCATCAACAACGAGATGTACGAGATTTTGCAGTTCAGCCACCCGCAGATGCCAGAGCACAATCTGTTTCTGATTCGCGAGCAGGATAAAGAAATCCTGGTGCATAAAAAGATGCAATTGGCGCAGCGCGAATATGACAAAAACGTGCTGGCGCGCCAACGGCTGTTAACCAATCTTCGTCAGGAGTTGCATACGCCAATGCAGGCTTTACAGCAACATTTGCTGTCCCTGGCACAAATGGCTGATGACGATATTCGCGCCAGATTGTTACGTAAAGCCTCAGATGAAGCGGCACAAACGATCGCGCTACTGGATAATATTGCGCTCCATGACCGGCTCGGCAGCGACACATGGCAACCGGACGTGGTGCCCTTTTCTCGCCTTGCGATGATGGATAGCTTGCTGCTTGCCAGCCTGCCGCATCTTTCCCAAAAAGGGCTGCACCTGTTTCATCACTACCGCTTAGAGCCACAACGTTTGTATGTGGGCGACATGACCATGCTGCAAAAAGCGCTGCTGCTGCTCGATTACGCCATCACCAATACGGATTACGGCAAGATAACGCTCAAGCTGGAAGCAGATTCCGAGCAGGCGGACAAACTCGCTATCCGGCTCAGCGATACTGGCACCCGCATGTCAGCGACAGAACTGGATAATCTGCGCCACCCTTGGCTAACGGTGCCATCGGCGGATCGCTCCCAACAAAATTCGGGATTTGCACTGTTCCTGTGCCATCAACTCGCACGTAAGCTTGGCGGCGAGCTGAGTATCTCCTGTAAACAAGATCTCGGCACGCACTATCAGTTGACGGTCACGTTGCCCGCCAGCACCAACAGCGCAGATGAAGACGAAAAACTGCTGGAAGACATGACGGTGCTGTTAGACATCACCGCCAATGAGGTACGTCAGATCGTGCAGCACCTGCTCTCCAGTTGGGGGGCCGAATGTGTCAACGCCGATGAGCGCCAGATGCCCCAGGAGTTCGATCTGCGTATTGTCGATGATGAAGCAAAAATGGCGGATAACACGCTGCTGGTGAACGGTGAGGATACCCAAGTGACCTTACTGGCGCCGCGTCGATTACGCACCAATTTTAATATCAGTCAGCTGCTGCAAGATGCCGTGTTGACCTTGATTGAGCAACAATTTGAGGTCGATACGCGCGATGCTGCGCCGACGGATATTCAAGAATACGCCCGGCAGCTGAAAGCCAGCGACTATTTTTCGCTGTTCGTTGAAACGGTACCCGACGACATTGTCAAACTGTATACTGATGCAGAAACAGGCGACTTTTCAACACTGGCACAAACGGCGCATCGACTTAAGGGTGTGTTTGCCATGCTAAATTTGCACCCAGGCAAACAATTGTGTGAACAACTTGAGCGGCATATTACCGAACAGGCGAGTGAAGAAATCAAACACGATATTGATGAGATCGACGAACTTGTCCGTGTATTATTGCAGCCTAATGGCCAACAAGACGAGTAAATAAAACGATGAGTAATTTAAACGTAATTATCGCTGACGACCATCCGATTGTCCTTTTTGGCATTAAAAAATCGCTTGAACAAATTGAGTGGGTTAACGTGGTGGGCGAGTTTGAAGACTCAACATCGCTGATCAATCACCTGCCGAAACTGGATGCCAACGTTTTAATTACCGATTTATCCATGCCCGGCGATAAATACGGTGATGGCATCACACTGATCAAATACATCAAACGCCATTTCCCCCATCTGGCGATTATTGTGCTGACAATGAACAACAACCCCGCCATTTTAAGTGCGGTGTTGGATCTTGATATCGAAGGTATTGTATTGAAGCAAGGGGCACCGACCGATTTGCCCAAAGCGCTGGCTGCCTTGCAAAAGGGCAAGAAATTCACCCCGGATAGCGTTGCCAAGGTGCTGGAAAAAATCAGCGCCAGCGGTTACGGCGACAAGCGCCTGTCACCGAAAGAGAGCGAAGTGCTGCGCTTGTTTGCAGAAGGCTTTCTGGTGACGGAAATTGCTAAAAAGCTGAACCGCAGCATCAAAACCATCAGTAGCCAGAAAAAATCTGCCATGACCAAACTGGGTGTTGATAACGATATTGCCTTGCTGAAATACCTCTCTTCCATCAACGGAGCCGAGTCGGGAGAAAGTGCGTAAGCGCTGAGATCTCCCTTTCACGCGCTTAACCCGCCGTTCCTGCTGACCCAGGAACGGCGAACGTTACCGTTAACACTCCTACGTTGCGCTACTCCGCTGTTCACGCACTTGAAGACTGTACTGCGACAAACACTGTTGCAGTACATCCAGCGTAACCGGTTTCGATAAACAGTTGTCCATCCCCGCCGACAAACAACGTTGTCGTTCTTCCGCGAGCGCTTGGCGGTGACGCCAATCACGGGCGCTTCCCAGCGTTGCGCACGCAGGGTGCGCGTCAGCGTATAGCCATCCATATTCGGCATGTTGACATCGGTCAGCACAATATCAGCCGTTTGCTTTGCCAGCGTGCTTAACGCATCCACGCCGTCATTAGCGGTAATGACCTGATAACCCAGCGATCCAAGCTGATCGGCGAGCAAACGACGGTTGATCGGATGATCGTCCACCACCAGAATCAATATGTCGCTATTGTCCACCATGTTATAGTGCGTTTGGGCACGTGTACTCGGCACGGCCAGCGTTTCCTCTCCTCCGTCTTTGTTGCGACACAGGCGTTCCAGCAGCGCCGGCAAATCCGGCAATCCGGCGGTGCTGATCACCCAGCGCCCTGCCTCACTCTCCTGCGCGCTGCCGATGTGCACGTGACTAAACAACACGCTCCAGCGAGAAAGCGGCGGCGTAGCCTGCGGGTAATCGCTGATGACGATGTCGTCCTCATGAACAGTCTGGTCAGAATAACGGGCCGCAGAGAGACCATATTGTTGCAGCAAACTGAGCGCATTGTGCTCAAGACTGGCATTACGCATCCTCAGCCAGCAGGTTTTCTGCCTGAGTGCATCGCTGACCGTCGGGACGTCGTAATGTGCCTGATAGAGCGGAATACGAATGCCAAACTAACTGCCCAGCCCGGGTTCCGATATCAGTGACATATCGCCATCCATCAGGTTCACCAGCTTTTCACAGATGGCTAACCCCAACCCGGTCCCTTGAAAATGGCGCTGAACGCCGCTGCCCGCCTGGAAAAAGGGATCGAACAGCTTGAGCGCCTCGCGAGGATTAATCCCCACGCCAGTATCCCGTACCCAAAATTCGAGATAGCCGTCGGTGCAACACACCTGAAAGATGATGCAGCCGGTATCGGTAAATTTAATCGCATTGCTCACCAGATTAGAGAGCACCTGCTGCAAACGTACCGGATCCCCCGACAACGTTGCCGGCACCGACGGATCGATAAAGCAGTAGAGCGTCAGATTTTTTCGCACCACCAGCGGCAGATAGTTGCTGGTGATGTGGCTGACCACTTCCTGTGGGGTAAAAATAGCGGGTTCGATTTTAAGCTGTTCCGACTCTATCTTGGAAAAGTCGAGAATATCGCTGATGATTTTGAGCAGCAGTGCCGAGGAGTTCTGCATCGCCGCCGCCAATCGATTAGCATTTTTCGACAGGCTTTTGGTACGGAGCAAATCCAGATTACCGATAATCCCGTACAGCGGCGTGCGCAGTTCATGGCTGACCGTGGCCAAAAACATCGATTTCGACTGGCTCGCCTATTCAGCGGCATTGGCCATTTCTTGCAGAGACTCTTCCATCTTCACCCGTGCGCTGACATCGGAGAGCACGCAAATCGCCATATTTTCATTACGATAGCGCGAATAAACGAAACTGATTTGCAGGTGATGGTTCCGGCTGGTAACCACATCAACATATTTTGATTGCTGTTCACAGATAATTCGCGTGATCTTGAGCCGGTCTTCATGGGTTAACAAATTCAGGTAGTTATGCGCCAGTTCGTTGCTAAGCAGGTTAGTGCCATCGCTGATGCGTAAAATACAGATGCCTACCGGCGCAGAGGCCACGATTTTACGGTTAAACTGCTCGTTCTCTTCCAGTTGAAAGGCGTTAATCTGCGCGGGCAGAAACATCTTGCGTTCGAACGTCCAGGCGAGAATAAACAGCACCAGTGCAGAGAGCAGGTTTAACAACACGATGTTGATAATCAGCGCGTTTAGCTGCGAGAGCAGCACGCTGAACGGCATAAAATAGACGATATTAAAGGTGGTTGGCGGTAAGGCTTTCTTCAGGATAATTTCGTCGTAACCGTCCACATAACCAAAATAGGTGCGATCGTTCGGGTAGCTGGACGTCATCGAGCCGTTGCGCTCTTTATCGGTAAATTGCAGCAACGGCTGATTGAACTGATCGAGCAGCTTGGCACCGACCGTAAATTTGCCTGCAGCAACAAAATCATCCAGACGGATGGTTTGCTCGATGCCCATCAGTGTTTCCAGACGATCCCCTTTATAAATCGGTGTAATGGCATACAGATAGCCGATATCGGGATCGGAGGCCGGGGTTATCCAATACACCGTTTCATCGCGCCATTCGCCCTGCGCCGCATGCTTTTTATCGGCAAAACGTTCTTGCAGGTTCTGCAACAAATTATCGCGATCCAGTGCCTGATTGCGGATACCAAAATCCATCATGCACTGCCAGGCACCATCGACAAAAAACACCCGATTCAGATCGTATACCGTGGAGAAGTTATCCTGCCAATCGGTAAAAAAAGCGCTGACGGCATCCAACTGCCCTTTTTGGGTCTGATAGATAGCCTGACAGTCTGCACCTGTGGTTAAGGGATAGAGCGAAAGCAGCGGTGTACGCAGGGTATTGGCGGAAGACGGCGTAGCGTGCGCGGGCGCCATGTTGACATGGCTGACGGCCACATAGCGTAATTCCCGCACGATGTCCGTGGTGCGACGAATATATTCCTGCGACTGATCGTAGCTCTGGTTATATTCCAGGCGTAACTCAGCCTCTTTATCGTTGAGTACCTTGCTGAAATAGAAGATGGAAATCAGCGCCCCCAGCATCCATAACATCATCGCCAACACCCTGAACAGGTAGCGGGAAATTTTCAGCGTCGTGTGAAATGAAGCGAGGTATTTCAAATTTATTCCATCAAGTAGGTAAATAGTTGCAGGGGAAAGGCTTGTCGATACAGTACCGAGAGCGCATAAAAAAGCCAGCATCTGAGGTGCTGGCTTTTGTTTCATCGGTGTAGCGCGCAATTATTCGTCGTCAGCCACATCGTCGTCGGTTTCAGCATCATCAATGCCGTCTTCTTCTTCGGCGACTTCACCCGGCGCGGTTGCCACGCTGTCGAGCTCTTCGTCTTCGACCGGCTCAGCAACACGTTGCAGCCCTACCACGTTTTCGTCTTCCGCGGTTCGGATAAGCGTCACGCCCTGGGTGTTACGGCCTACGATGCTGACCTCAGAGACACGGGTGCGCACCAGCGTACCGGCATCCGTGATCATCATGATCTGATCCAGCTCATCGACCTGCACCGCACCAACAACCTTACCGTTACGCTCGCTCACTTTGATAGAGATAACGCCTTTGGTCGCACGAGACTTGGTCGGGTATTCACTCACCGCAGTACGCTTACCGAAGCCGTTTTGCGTGACCGTAAGGATATCGCCTTCACCGCGCGGCACGATCAGAGACACCACGCGATCGTCACCCTGAAGGTTGATACCGCGGACACCGGTAGCGGTACGTCCCATAGCACGCACTGCCGCTTCGGAGAAGCGCACCACCTTGCCTTCCGCAGAGAACAGCATCACTTCGTTCTCACCGTCCGTCAAATCAACGCCGATCAGCTCGTCTCCCTCATTGAGGTTAACGGCGATAATCCCTTTCGAACGTGGATTGCTAAACTCGGTCAGCGCAGTTTTCTTCACCGTGCCGCTGGCGGTCGCCATAAACACGTTTTGGCCTTCTTCGTATTCACGCACTGGCAGAATGGCAGTAATGCGCTCTTCCGGTTCCAACGGCAACAGGTTGACGATAGGACGCCCACGCGCACCGCGACTTGCTTCCGGCAGTTGGTATACCTTCAGCCAGTAGAGACGGCCACGACTGGAGAAGCAGAGGATCGTGTCATGGGTGTTAGCCACCAGCAGACGGTCGATAAAATCTTCTTCCTTGATACGTGCCGCTGACTTACCTTTGCCCCCACGACGCTGCGCTTCATAGTCGCTCAGCGGTTGGTATTTGACATAACCCTGATGGGAAAGCATAACCACCACATCTTCCTGATTGATCAGGTCTTCGATATTGATGTCAGCGCTGTTGGCCGTGATTTCCGTGCGACGCGCATCGCTGTACTGTGCCTTGATGGCCTCCAGCTCTTCACGAATGACTTCCATCAAACGCTCAGGGCTGGTCAGAATGCGCAGCAGTTCAGCGATCTGCAACAGCAACTCTTTGTATTCATCCAGCAGCTTTTCGTGTTCCAGACCAGTCAGTTTTTGCAACCGCAGATCCAGAATCGCCTGAGCCTGCTGCTCAGTCAGGTGGTATTTACCGTCACGAATCCCAAATTCCGGCTCCAGCCAGTCAGGACGCGCAGCATCATTACCAGCACGCTCTAGCATCGCCGCAACGTTGCCCAGATCCCAGGCTTGAGCAATCAATGCCGCCTTGGCTTCTGCCGGCGTTGGTGCATTGCGAATCGCTTCAATGATCGGATCGATATTTGCCAGCGCAACCGCCAGGCCTTCTAAAATATGGGCACGCTCGCGCGCTTTGCGCAGTTCAAAAATGGTTCTGCGCGTCACCACTTCACGCCGGTGACGAACAAAGGCAACCAGAATGTCCTTGAGCGGCATGATCTTCGGCTGGCCCTGATGCAGTGCCACCATGTTGATGCCGAACGAGACCTGAAGCTGAGTCAGTGAGTAGAGGTTATTCAGTACCACTTCACCCACAGCATCGCGTTTGATCTCAATCACGATACGCATGCCGTCTTTATCGGACTCATCGCGCAATGCGCTGATGCCTTCAACGCGTTTCTCTTTCACCAGCTCGGCGATTTTTTCAATCAGACGCGCTTTGTTCACCTGATAGGGAATCTCGTGCACGATAATGGTCTCACGACCATTTTTGTCGTCCACTTCCACTTCGGCGCGTGCGCGGATGTAAATTTTGCCGCGCCCGGTGCGGTACGCCTCTTCAATACCGCGTCGGCCGTTGATGATCGCTGCGGTCGGGAAATCCGGCCCTTTGATATGCGCCATCAACCCTTCCAGGCTGATGTTTTCATCGTCGATATACGCCAGGCAGCCGTCGATCACTTCCGTCAGTTTGTGGGGCGGGATGTTGGTCGCCATCCCCACGGCAATACCGGAAGAACCGTTCACCAACAGGTTAGGAATACGCGTCGGCATTACATCGGGGATCTGTTCTGTGCCATCGTAGTTGGGCACAAAATCGACCGTCTCTTTTTCCAGATCCGACAGAAGCTCGTGGGCGATTTTCGACATGCGAATTTCGGTATAACGCATGGCCGCCGCCGAGTCGCCATCTATCGACCCGAAGTTGCCCTGACCATCCACCAGCATGTAGCGCAGGGAGAAAGGTTGCGCCATGCGCACGATGGTTTCATACACGGCGGAATCACCGTGCGGGTGGTATTTACCGATAACGTCGCCGACCACACGGGCCGATTTTTTATAGGGTTTGTTCCAGTCATTTCCCAGCACGCTCATCGCGTACAGCACGCGTCGGTGCACGGGTTTCAAGCCGTCACGAACATCAGGCAAGGCACGCCCGACAATAACGGACATGGCATAGTCCAGATAGGAGTTTTTCAACTCATCTTCGATATTGACCGGTGTTATTTCTCTGGCAAGGTCGCTCATGGAGCCGCTATCCCTCTATTAATGCATCAACCCGAGTTCAAAAGGTGGAAAATGGTAGCACAAAACCCACCTGACAGGGAAAATACGCGCACGTGTAATGACGCTTTTCTTTCATCCATCGCCTTTTGCGTCGTCAAGGCAAATAAGGAGAATCGCTACTACATCCTGCCTACACCCGATATACTCACCGCAGATGAGAATAACAAAAGGTTGTATACCGCATGAACGCAGAAACACAGACGCAGAATGTCGATCATGATGAAATCGCCAAGTTTGAAGCCGTCGCCTCACGCTGGTGGGATCTGGAAGGTGAATTCAAACCGCTGCACCGCATCAACCCGCTGCGACTTGACTACATCGCACGCCGCGCCGATGGGCTGTTTGGCAAGCAGGTGCTGGATGTCGGCTGTGGCGGCGGCATTCTGGCGGAGAGTATGGCGCGCGAAGGCGCAGAGGTTACCGGATTGGACATGGGGGTCGAACCGTTGCAGGTTGCCCGGTTGCACGCGCTGGAGAGCGGCGTCAGCGTGCAGTATGTGCAGGAAACCGTGGAGTCTCACGCAGCGGCGCACGCAGGGCGCTATGACGTGGTGACCTGTATGGAGATGCTGGAACATGTGCCAGACCCGCAATCGGTGGTGCGCGCCTGTGCCTCCTTGGTCAAACCAGGCGGACACGTGTTCTTCTCGACCATCAACCGTAATGCCAAAGCCTGGCTATTAATGATTTTCGGTGCCGAATACGTGCTGAAAATGGTGCCGAAAGGCACCCATGACGCGAAGAAATTTATTCGCCCGGCGGAGTTATTGAATTGGGTGGACGGCACCTCGCTGGCAGAACAGCACATCACCGGTCTGCACTATAACCCGCTGCGCGATCGTTTTACGCTCGGTCCTAATGTGGACGTGAACTATATGCTGCATACGCAGCGTGATGCTGAATAAGTCCGCATTTTTTGGCTCAGATTGCTGATAAACAGCGACTCTCACCGTCGTTCCCGACCACCGCTGTCATTCCCGCAAAGGGGGAATCTCATGCAGAGGAAACGCGTTTGTTCTCGCAGAGATCCCCGGCTTTCGCCGAGGATGACAAAAGGGAAGCAGAGGATGATAAGGGGTAAAGTGACGCTGTCAGCAGTCTGAACCAGCACTTTGCAACGCAGATTGGTGATATCGTCGCCAATCTGCCATTCCCTCTACCGTCATAACCTTAGACGCTGATCAAATTAAGAATTTTCTGTACGCAGAAAAAAGCGGCAATCGATCAATTTTTTATTTTTTTATCCCCATCCATTGACAAAAGTTAAGGCCGCAACGCTACAGGCGTTTAGCCAGTGTGTAACAATTCCTCCCCATGTTATCCACAATTTCAGTGTGTTTTGTTCACTTGCAATAGCCGAAAATTCTCACTATCTTGTTATCATTCAAAACCAAAACCCCTATATGTAGTGTTTACCCCACACACCGCAGCACTAGACTGTCGTGTGCGTTTTCGATCGGGGAAAACGCTATAGCATTGGGAAAAACGGATAGGTACTACACCACATGAACCAGAGCCTGCTAGTAACCAAACGCGATGGCAGCAAAGAACGCATCAATCTGGACAAGATTCACCGGGTGATTACCTGGGCAGCGGAAGGCCTGCACAATGTGTCAGTGTCTCAAGTCGAACTGCGCTCCCACATTCAGTTTTATGACGGCATCAAGACCGCCGATATCCATGAAACCATTATTAAAGCTGCCGCCGATCTGATTTCACGTGACAGTCCGGACTACCAATATCTGGCCGCACGTTTGGCCATTTTCCACTTGCGTAAAAAAGCCTACGGCCAGTTTGAACCACCGGCGTTGTTCGACCACGTCACCAAAATGGTGGAACTGGGCAAATACGATACCCACTTCTTGCAGGACTACACGCCAGAAGAGTTTGCTCAGATGGACGCTTTCATCGATCACTGGCGCGACATGACCTTCTCTTACGCTGCGGTCAAGCAGTTGGAAGGGAAATATCTGGTGCAAAACCGCGTCACCGGTGACATCTACGAAAGCGCCCAGTTCCTGTATGTACTGGTGGCAGCTTGCCTGTTCTCCGGTTACCCGCGCGAAACGCGTCTGGATTACGTCAAACGCTTCTATGACGCGATTTCTACCTTCAAGATTTCGCTGCCAACGCCGATCATGTCCGGCGTGCGTACCCCGACCCGTCAGTTCAGTTCCTGCGTGTTGATCGAGTGCGGCGACAGCCTGGATTCCATTAATGCCACCTCCAGCGCTATCGTGAAATACGTTTCACAGCGTGCCGGTATCGGCATTAACGCCGGTCGTATCCGTGCGCTGGGTAGCCCGATTCGCGGTGGTGAAGCGTTCCATACCGGCTGTATTCCGTTCTATAAACATTTCCAGACCGCAGTGAAATCCTGCTCACAGGGCGGTGTGCGCGGCGGAGCGGCAACGCTGTTTTACCCGCTGTGGCATCTGGAAGTGGAAAGCCTGCTGGTGCTGAAGAACAACCGTGGCGTGGAAGGCAACCGCGTGCGTCATCTTGATTACGGCGTGCAGTTGAACAAGCTGATGTATCAGCGTCTGGTCAAAGGACAAGAAATCACCCTGTTCAGCCCTTCTGACGTTCCCGGCCTGCATGACGCGTTTTTCGCCGATCAGGACGAGTTCGAACGTTTATATCAGCAGTATGAAAAAGACGACAGCATCCGCAAGAAATCCATGAAAGCGGTCGATCTGTTCTCGCTGATGATGCAAGAGCGCGCCTCTACAGGCCGTATCTACATTCAACACGTCGATCACTGCAACACCCACAGCCCGTTTGAACCGACCATCGCACCGGTGCGTCAGTCCAACCTGTGCCTGGAAATTGCGCTGCCAACCCATCCTCTGGAAGACGTCAACGACGAAAAAGGCGAGATCGCGCTCTGCACCCTCTCCGCTTTCAACCTTGGCGCATTGAATAGTCTGGATGATTTGGAAGATTTGGCGCGCCTGGCAGTACGTGCGCTGGACGCCCTGTTGGACTATCAGGATTACCCGATTCTGGCCGCCAAACGCGGTGCCATGGGCCGCCGCACGCTCGGCATCGGCGTGATCAACTTTGCCTACTATCTGGCGAAAAACGGCGTGCGCTACTCCGATGGCAGCGCCAACAATCTGACGCACAAGACCTTTGAAGCCATTCAGTACTACCTGCTGCAAGCCTCAAACGAGTTGGCGCGCGAACAGGGTGCCTGCCCGTGGTTTGACCAAACCACCTACGCCCGTGGCGTGCTGCCTATTGACACCTACAAGCGCGATCTGGACGGCATTTGCAGCGAACCGTTGCATTACGATTGGGAAGCACTGCGCGACAGTATCAAAACACACGGTCTGCGTAACTCCACGCTCTCTGCGTTGATGCCGTCGGAAACCTCGTCACAAATTTCCAACGCCACCAACGGTATTGAACCGCCGCGCGGTCACATCAGTATCAAAGCGTCAAAAGACGGTATTCTGCGCCAGGTGGTGCCGGATTACGAAACCCTGAAGGATGCCTACGAATTGCTGTGGGAAATGCCGAACAATGACGGCTACCTGCAACTCGTTGGGCTGATGCAGAAGTTTGTCGATCAGGCTATTTCTGCCAACACCAACTACGATCCGGCGCGCTTCCCGTCAGGAAAAGTGCCGATGAAACAGTTGCTGACTGACTTGCTCACCGCCTATAAGTTCGGGTTGAAAACGCTGTATTATCAAAACACCCGTGACGGTGCAGAAGACGCACAGGAAGATATCCTGGCGGATGCGCAGGATGATGGTTGCGAAGGCGGTGCCTGCAAGATTTAAACCGCTTCCCGCGTAGAGTATTTTTTACGTAAGTTTTTTCAGGAGGCGGTTAAATGCCTCCTGTCCCTTTTTGGAGATACAGCCCTATGGCTTATACCACCTTCTCACAGAATAAAAACGATCAGCTTCTGGAACCGATGTTCTTTGGTCAGTCCGTTAACGTAGCGCGTTACGATCAGCAAAAATATGAAATATTCGAGAAGCTGATCGAGAAACAGCTCTCCTTTTTCTGGCGTCCAGAAGAGGTGGATGTGTCTCGCGATCGCATTGACTATCAGGCGCTACCGGAACATGAAAAGCACATCTTCATCAGCAATCTGAAATATCAAACGCTGCTGGACTCCATTCAAGGACGCAGCCCGAACGTCGCATTGTTACCGCTGATCTCCATCCCTGAGTTGGAAACCTGGATAGAAACCTGGGCATTTTCAGAAACCATCCATTCCCGTTCCTATACCCATATCATCCGCAATATTGTCAACGATCCGGCACTGGTGTTCGATGATATCGTCACCAATGAAGAGATTCTGAAACGTGCAAAAGACATCTCTTCTTTCTATGACGATCTGATCGAACTGACCAGCTATTACCACCTGTTGGGTGAAGGCACGCATCAGGTGAACGGTAAAACGGTCACCGTTAATCTGCATGCCTTGAAAAAACAACTTTATCTGTGCCTGATGAACGTCAATGCGCTGGAAGCCATCCGTTTTTATGTCAGTTTCGCCTGCTCATTCGCCTTTGCCGAACGTGAACTGATGGAAGGCAATGCCAAAATCATCAAACTGATCGCCCGCGATGAAGCACTGCACCTGACCGGTACCCAGCATATGCTGAATCTGATGCGTTCCGGCCAAGACGATCCGGAAATGGCACAAATCGCCGAAGAGTGCCAACAGGAATGCTACGACCTGTTTGTGCTGGCGGCACAGCAGGAGAAAGAGTGGGCGGAATACCTGTTCCGCGACGGCTCGATGATTGGCCTGAACAAAGACATTCTCTGCCAGTACGTTGAATACATCACCAATATCCGCATGCAAGCGGTAGGGTTGCCATTGCCGTTCCAAACGCGCACTAACCCGATCCCGTGGATTAACGCCTGGCTGGTCTCTGACAACGTGCAGGTTGCTCCGCAAGAAGTGGAAGTGAGTTCTTATCTGGTCGGCCAAATTGATTCTGAAATCAACGCTGACGATCTGAGTGACTTCCAGCTCTAAGCCAATGAGCACCTCAACCATAACACTGCGCGTCTCGGGCGCGCAGCTTGCCAACAACGACAGCGCCACCTCGTTACTCGACGTGCTTAAACAACACCGCGTACCCGTGGAATATCAGTGCCGCTCGGGTTATTGCGGTGCCTGCCGCTTACGGCTGGTGAAAGGCAGCGTAGCCTATCGCCAAACACCCCTTGCCTGTGTACAGCAAGACGAAATCTTGCCGTGCTGCTGCATGCCAGTGAATGATATTGAGTTAGAGCTGTGAGCGTTCGGTATACCCGGTGCAGTATCAATATCTCCAAATAGGGCGATCGCACGGTATTGGCTCAATGTTGAGTTGTCACCCGGTAGTTATTATGTGGTCCGGTCAATCGGGATTTGAGCACAAGGGAATGCCGCTCAATAATCATCACAAAGCACGGTGTACAATATTCTTAAGATAGCGCGTGAAGAGGGTATTCATTTGGGTACGGATGCCTGTGGTTTCAACGACAAAGAGTAATAAAGGTGTTGTAAATGGTGTTAAGTATGAATCGGTTCGTTGTGCTAGTGCTCGCCTGTTTCCTATTGTCGGCTTGCGATAACAATACGCCTGACGCCGCTGCGCAATATGCTCTAGGAAGCGCTTACGATGATGGCGGCACACAAAATATTGATTATGAAAAAGCCAGATACTGGTATGAGAAATCTTCTGCTCGTGGAAATCTGGATGCCATGAGGGCGCTTGGATTTATGTACGAAAAGGGCAAAGGGATGGAGGTCAATTACACAAAAGCCATTAAAATCTACACAGAAGCAGCTGACAAAGGTGATTATCACTCCCATATCAATTTATGGTGGATGTACTCCCAAGGGCTGGGCGTAGAAAAAAGCAGAGATATTGCAACGCAATGGTCTCAAAAGGCCAGGAAGTTGGAAGCCGCAGGAAAAGCAGACTAGGGCGAAGTGGCGTCCCCACAGTCACGGATGAGGCACATAGTTTAGTTGGTATATTATTGACCCTGTACACGATTCTGTGTAAATGCCTTTTCTCAGTAGTGACCGTCCAGACGATCACCGAACTCGATAATAAAGCGGCTCATAGCCATACGCCAGTCCCTCAGCGGCATCGTCCATTTTTGT
>NZ_JBPETA010000072.1:0-14818 GCF_051710365.1 Symbiopectobacterium sp.
TTCAGTATTGGTGACAGACCACCACAAGTATCCAACCTCAATTCTGTTCACAAGACCATCGTTGATGTTCTCGGCGAGCGATACCGTCGAATTTATTCTTAAAGTAGGTGCGGAATGACGGCTCTAATATAATCTTGTAACTTTGCGGGCTGCTAAAGTGGCCCGCATATATTCTACTCATCAGCATTGACTCTTTCGCAAAGGAATGGGACAAGTAGAAAATCGGTTCTTTATTATTGGTCAACTTCCCCCATGCTACTACTCATCGACAACTACGACTCCTTCACCTACAACCTCTACCAGTACTTTTGTGAACTGGGCGCAGAGGTGTTGGTTAAACGCAACGACGCCCTGACGTTGGCGGACATTGAAGCGCTGGCCCCTACGCATCTGGTGATCTCCCCCGGTCCTTGCACACCGGATTACGCGGGTATTTCTCTGGCGGCGATTCGCCATTTTGCAGGCAAACTGCCCATTCTGGGCGTGTGTCTCGGCCATCAGGCGATGGGGCAGGCATTTGGTGCGCGCGTGGTGCGGGCGCACCAGGTGATGCATGGAAAAACCTTCGTAATACAGCACACCGGGAGCGGCGTTTTTAGCGGGTTGGCGCTGCCATTAACGGTGACGCGCTACCACTCTCTGGTGATCGATCCCGCTTCTTTGCCCGCCGAGTTTGACGTCACGGCCTGGACAGAGCGTGAAGGTGAGCGTGATGAAATCATGGGAATACGCCACCGTACCTTGCCGTTAGAAGGGGTGCAGTTTCACCCTGAGAGCATTCTGAGTGAGCAAGGGCATCAATTGTTGCAGAACTTCCTTAATACCTGAGGTTATCAGCATCGGTTGCGATAAAACGGACTGTCATAACGCGCTATTTTATAACCTTGCGTATTGATTTTTTATGCATATTTGATGATTATATTTTCACTTTAAGCGGTGTGGACGAAAGCAAATGACAACAGATTCAAAGGCGGTAACGCGGGCGACGCATGACAAAGTGATTCTACCCGTATACGCACCGGCGCAATTTGTGCCGGTTAAAGGCAAAGGTAGCCGCGTATGGGATCAGCAGGGGCGTGAGTATATCGACTTTGCCGGTGGGATTGCTGTAACGGCATTGGGTCATTGCCACCCGGCGCTGGTGGCGGCGTTAAAGCAGCAGGGCGAAACGCTGTGGCACACCAGCAATATCTTCACCAATGAGCCAGCGCTGCGTCTGGCCAGCAAACTGATAGACGCCACCTTTGCCGAGCGCGTGTTCTTTGTTAACTCTGGTGCGGAAGCCAACGAAGCGGCTTTCAAGCTGGCTCGTCACTATGCGATTAAGCGCCACAGACCGTATAAAACCAAAATTATTGCGTTCTACAATGCGTTTCACGGCCGCACCTTGTTCACTGTCTCGGTCGGTGGTCAGGCGAAATAAGCCGATGGCTTCGGACCAAAACCAGCCGATATCGTGCACGTGCCATTCAACGATCTGGCTGCAGTAAAAGCGGTGATGGATGACCACACCTGCGCCGTGGTGCTGGAACCGATTCAGGGCGAGGGGGGCATTACACCGGCCACGCCGGAATTCCTAAAAGGCGTGCGTGAGCTGTGCGATCAGCATCACGCTCTGCTGGTGTTTGATGAAGTGCAAAGCGGCATGGGGCGTTCCGGCAAGCTGTTTACCTACATGCACTATGGCGTGACACCGGATATTCTCACTACGGCGAAAGCGTTGGGCGGCAGTTTCCCCATCAGCGCCATGCTGACCACTGAAGAAGTCGCCTCTGTGATGACCGTCGGCGTACATGGCACCACCTACGGCGGTAACCCGCTGGCTTGTGCGGTGGCTGAAGCAGCATTGGACACCATCAACACCCCGCAGGTGCTTTCCGGTGTACAAGCGCGCCACGAGCGCTTCGTCTCGATTCTTCAGGCGATTAATGAAGAGCACGGTATTTTTGAGCAGATTCGCGGTATGGGACTGCTGATTGGCGCAGAACTGAAGCCGAAATGGCACGGTCAGGCGGGCAAGTTCCTTGCCGCTGCCGCAGAGCAAGGCGTTATGGTGCTAGTCGCGGGGCCTAACGTGGTGCGTTTTGTGCCGTCGCTGGTGATTGATCTGGAAGATATTGATCAGGGCATGGCGCGGTTCGCGCGGGCGGTCGAAGCCGTGGTGAAAGCAGGGTAGCGTAGGCTCGTCAAAAGCACGCTGCGCAGCGCGCAACGTGCTTTTGCCTAAACGGCGCTGGTGATATCAGCGTGTGCCGTACACCACGATAGTTTTGCCGTGTGCCGAGATCAGATTCTGATCTTCCAGCATTTTCAGAATACGGCCTACCGTTTCGCGGGAACAACCAACAATCTGACCAATTTCCTGACGCGTGATCTTGATTTGCATCCCATCCGGGTGCGTCATGGCATCGGGCTGCTTCGCCAGGTTCAACAGTGTCTGCGCGATGCGGCCCGTAACATCCAGGAAGGCCAGATTGCCCACTTTCTGGGAGGTCACCTGGAGGCGACGCGCCATCTGTGAGGAAAGACGCATCAGAATATCCGGGTTGACTTGGATCAGTTGACGGAATTTTTTATAGGAGATTTCAGCGACTTCACAGGCAGTTTTTGCCCGCACCCATGCACTGCGTTCCTGGCCCTCTTCGAACAGGCCCAGTTCCCCAATAAAATCCCCCTGGTTGAGGTAGGAGAGGATCATTTCCTTGCCTTCTTCATCCTTGATCAGCACAGCCACTGAGCCTTTCACGATGTAGTAAAGCGTTTCTGCCTTTTCACCTTGGTGAATCAGCGTGCTCTTCGATGGATACTTGTGAATATGACAATGAGAAAGGAACCATTCAAGAGTCGGGTCTGTCTGAGGTTTGCCGAGAACCATTCGCTGTTATCCTCTGTTGTAATTCACTGCGCAAATTACAGGGTTCAGAGTTCCCTGTACGGCGTATTAACGTGCTAGTAGTAAAAATTCCGTGTTGGCGGACTGACGTCAGGGAATATACTGGCCTCTGTATGGCGACGTCACGACCCGTTCTTACCGTCAGTATAAAACTGAAGGAACGGATTCTATTCCTGTTTGTAACACAGCTTGACGAGCCTGTCTCGTGTTGTCTCGCTTCAGCATGATTAAGCTCTAGTTATCGGCGGTTTTTATATATAACAGTGAGTAATTTTCAAATAAATTTGAGGAGTTGTGGATGCAAGCGCGCGTAAAATGGGTCGAAGATCTGACCTTTCTCGGTGAGTCGTCATCCGGGCATCAGATCCTGATGGATGGCAATGCTGGCGATAAAGCTCCCAGTCCGATGGAGATGGTGTTGATGGCGGCAGGAGGCTGTAGCGCCATTGATGTGGTGTCCATTTTGCAAAAGGGTCGCAATACTATTACCGGATGTGAAGTCAAATTATCCTCGACGCGTCGTGAAGAAGCGCCGCGCCTGTTTACCCATATCAACCTGCATTTTGTCGTCACGGGCGTGGGGTTGACGGATAAAGTGGTTGAACGGGCAGTATCGCTGTCGGCGGAGAAGTATTGTTCAGTGGCGCTAATGTTAGAAAAGGCGGTGAAGGTTACTCACAGCCACGAAATCATCGCTGTCGCATAGTTTTATGGCGGGCTGTGTGTTTTATCTCAGCCCGCGCTACGCCCTTCTGCCAGCCGTTTTACCAGCGGTGCCATGATCAGTTCCATGGCGAGTCCCATTTTTCCCCCCGGCACCACCAACGTATTGATGTGTGAAATAAACGAGCCTTGCAGCATGGCCAGTAGGTAGGGATAGTCAATATGCTCGACGCCCTGGAAATGGATCACCACAAAGCTCTCGTCCAGCGAAGGGATCGCCTTGGCTGCAAAGGGGTTTGAGGTATCGATAGTCGGTACGCGCTGGAAGTTGATATGGGTGCGAGAAAACTGCGGTGTGATATAGGTGATGTAATCCTCCATGGAACGCACCACTGAATCCATCACGGCTTCACGTGAGTGACCGCGTTCGTTGATATCGCGAACCAGCTTTTGAATCCATTCCAGATTGACGATGGGGACCACGCCGACCAGTAGGTCAACGTGCTGGGCAACATCGTACTGGTCGGTGACCACCGCGCCGTGCAGACCCTCATAAAACAGCATATCGGTAGGATGCTGCATCGGCTCCCATGGAGTAAAGGTGCCGGGCACTTGATTGTAGGGAATCGCCTCATCGTAGGTGTGCAGGTATTTGCGTGTTTTTCCGGTACCGTTGCGGCCATATTCGATAAACGCGTGTTCAAGCAAGCTGAAATCGTTGGCCTCTGGGCCGAAATAGCTGATATGGCGGCCTAAATCTTTCGCTTTACGAATTGCCATGTCCATTTTTGGCCGGGTATAACGGTGAAAGCTATCGCCTTCCAGTGAAGCGGCTTTTATCTGCAACTGCTGGAAGATCTTCCTGAACGCGAGGCTGGTCGTGGTGGTGCCTGCTCCACTGGAGCCGGTAACGGCAATGATCGGGTGTTGTTGCGACATGCGGTTGCACTCCGTCGGATTAGGCGTTTGACTAACATGGCTCTCACTGTATAACAGACCCAGTGACGCAAGACGACCCCCCGCGCGTCAGGAAACGATGATTTATCACGTTACGGCGTATTTTCGTTTAGCTGGGTGCGCGGCATGATATTCAGCGTTTCATGCAGCTCTGACCACACCAACACCACGTCTCCCGAGGCAAGCTGGCGGCGAATATCCCTGACTTTTTCCTCCAATGAGCGTTCCTGCTCGCCGTAATCCGTGCCTTCACGTAACACAAAGGACTCAATAATATTTTGCAGCGTATCGCTATCAAGCTGCTGCCAGGGAATCATCATGCTGTTGCCTCTGCGGTGTCCGCCGATAGAAAGCGCGTGAACCAGGCCGGAATGCGTTGTTCCAGCCACATTTCCGGTTTCAGTAATGTACCGCCGACAAACCCGACGTGCCCGCCGTGCGCTGTCAGTTGGTATTCGATAGTGTCGGGCAGGTGGCTGATATCCGGGATCACCTCGGGTGTCATGAAAGGATCGTCCTGCGCATGGATGATCAGCGTCGGCGTACGAATGGTGGGCAGCAACGCCAGTGCACTGCACTGATGGTAGTAGTCGGCAGCATTCTGAAAACCATGAATACGGGCGGTGATCGCATCATCAAACTCACGCAATCCCTTTATACGTTGCAACTGTGCCGGGATAATCGGTAACGAACCCGGATAGCGTGCCAGCTTACGCTGGGCATTCTGCTTTAACTGTCCGACCATATGGCGCTGATAAATAAGGGAAAATCCCTTTTCGATCCTGCGGCTACAGGCGTCGAGATGAAACGGCGCGGAGACTATCGCCGCAGCGGAGAGCAACCGGGCTTCTTCCCGTTTAGCCAGCATATTGCCGCCCAGAGAAATGCCGATGGCAGCAGTCGGTGCTTCGCCTAGCGTATCCCGCATCCAGCGCAGCAGATAGCTGCCATCATCGGTTTCACCAGAATGGTAGATACGATTCAGACGGTTGGGACGGCCTCTACAGCCTCGAAAATGCATAATCACCGCCAGCCAGCCTTGCTCACGGCACGCTTGTAACAAACCGTGCGCATAGGGGCTGTGAAAGCTGCCTTCCAGAGCGTGAAACAGCACTACGCGGGGTTTGTGGCGCGCGCCTTGCGGCGCTTCGCTCCAGGCCAGATCGACAAAATCGCCGTCAGGCAGATCGAGTTGTTGCCACACCGGCTGCAAACGGGCACGGCGGCGAATCAAGCGCGGCAACAGCGTTTGTACATGCGGGTTATCAGCCCCTCGTAACGGGCGAAATGTTGAGGACAACATGGGAATCGAAACGACCTCGGGAAATAATTGTGCGATATTCATCACACTGCGCTAACCTGCTTGCGCCGCTCAGCGAGCATTGCTGTGTAACAGACAGGCTAACGTTCAGTCAGGTCAATAAATCATACCGCAACGGTGGGGACAAGGGGCAGTCAAAACGTGGAACAGGGCTTATTTTTATCGATGTTGGCTTTTCTCTGGGTGGCGGCAATCACGCCTGGCCCGAATAACATGCTGCTGACGACCTCCGGTGCCAACTTCGGCTTTATGCGATCGCTGTGGCTGATGGTGGGTATCATGCTCGGCATGCAGAGCATTTTACTGCTGGTGGCATTTGGTGTGGGCGGCATGATCCTGCTCTATCCTTCGTTGCACCTGATACTTAAAGTGTTCGGCAGTCTTTACCTGCTATGGTTGGCGTGGAAAATTGCGACGGCGGCCTATGAGCGGCTTGAGGCCAGTGCACCGCCGCCGCCGCCGCTGCGACTGTATCAAGGCTGGCTGCTTCAATTTCTGAATCCTAAAGCCTGGCTAATGGCGCTGGGATCGGTCGCAAGTTTCAGTCTGGCGGGCAGCGGCTATAACCATTCGGTGCTGCTGATAAGTTTTGGCATTGTGTTGGTTAACCTGGTTTCTGGCGTTATTTGGCTGGGCTTCGGCACGGCAATTGGCCGCTTGTTGCGTAGCCGCAAAGCATGGGTGATTTTTAACGTCTCGATGGGGGTGCTAACAGCGGCCTGTGTTCTGTTGATCTGGCACTAGCGGAGCCAGCTCGTCATCCTCGGCGTAGGCCGAGGATCTCTTACAGCAGAAACGCGTTTTGTCTGTGGGAGATTCCCGCCTTCGCAGGAATGACGGAGGTAGCGGGAATGACTGAGGGGAGCGGCGTGCTACCTGAGAAAGCGAGAGTTGCCGCTCTCGGTTGGGGCCAACTACCCTTCATTCATTATCTGTTCTAGCTGCTCTTGCGCGTCCAGCCAGGCCATCTCTGCCTCTTCCTGTTCGCTTTTGAGTTTGGCCTGCTGTTGCAGGCATTCCGTCAGTTCGGCTTTGCGACTTTGGTCGTACAGTTCGCTGTCCGATAAGCGCGCTTCGATTTTTGCCAACGCATCGGAGAGCTTCTCCATCTGCTGCTCATACTGAGCAATATTTTTACGCAACGGTTGGGTTTGGGTGCGCAGCTCCGCTTCGCGCCGCTTTTGATCTTTGCGTGCCTGTGCGTTGTTGGTTGAGGCGGGCTTATCGACGGATTCAGCGGCGCTGTTTTGGCGCTGCACGTCCGTCAGCCATTGCTGGTAATCTTCCAGATCGCCATCAAACGGCTCCACTTTGCGATCGTGTACCAGATAGAGATCGTCCGTGGTGGATCGGATCAGGTGTCGATCGTGGGAGACCACCACCAGCGCGCCTTCGAAATCGATCAACGCTTCTGTCAGTGCCTGACGCATGTCCAGATCGAGATGGTTGGTCGGTTCATCGAGCAACAGCAGGTTAGGGCGCTGCCACACGATCAATGCCAGCACCAAACGGGCTTTTTCACCGCCTGAGAAACGCTCGGTCACTTCCGTCACTTTGTCGCCCTGAAAACCGAAGCCGCCGAGATAATCGCGCAGTTGCTGCTCGGTTTCCCGCTCTGCCAAACGGACCAGATGTTGCAGCGGGGATTCATCCGCACGCAGAAACTCAAGCTGATGCTGGGCGAAATAGCCGAGCTTGACGCCCTTCGCCAGCCCGATTTCGCCGTGCAACGGGGCCAGCTCGCCCGCTAGCAACTTGATCAGCGTCGATTTACCGGCACCGTTGTGCCCCAGCAGGCCAATGCGTGAACCCGGCACCAGATTGAGCTTGATGGATTCCAGAATCAGTTTGTCACCGTAGCCTGCGCTCACCTTCTCCATGCGCAGCAACGGGTTCGGCAGCGACTCTGGCGCACGGAAACTGAAACGGAACGGGTTATCGACGTGTGCCGGGGCAATAAGCTCCATGCGCTCCAGCATTTTAATCCGGCTTTGCGCCTGCTTGGCTTTGGTGGCCTGTGCGCGGAAGCGATCGATATAGTGTTGCAAGTGCGCCACGCGCTCTTGCTGATGCTCATACAACGCCTGCTGCTGCGCTAAACGCGTAGCGCGCTGGCGTTCGAACGAGGAGTAGTTACCGGTGTATTCGAACAGCGTCTCCTGCTCGATGTGCAGGATCTTGTTGACGATAGGATCGAGGAAGTCGCGATCGTGGGAGATCAGTACCAGCGTTCCCGGATAGCTTTTCAGCCATTTCTCCAGCCAAATCACCGCATCCAGATCGAGGTGGTTGGTCGGTTCGTCGAGCAGCAACAGATCGGAGCGGCAAATCAGCGCTTGGGCCAGATTAAGGCGCATACGCCATCCGCCGGAAAAATCACGTACCGGCTGCTGCAATTGGGCCTGGGTAAAGCCAAGGCCATCGAGCAGGCTGGCGGCGCGCGCCGGAATACTCCAGGCTTGAATCGCATCCAGCTTGCCGTGTGCACGGGCGATGGCGTTACCATCGTTAATGTCGTTGGCGTTCTGAAGTTCAGCTTCTAACTGGCGAAATTCACGATCGCCGTCAATAACATAGTCAATGGCAGGCACATCCAGCGCGGGCGTTTCCTGATTGACCCATGCCAGTGCCCAGTTATTCGGAAACGTGGCGCTGCCGCCATCGGCACCGATCTCGCCTTTTAGCAACGAGAGTAGCGTGGACTTGCCGCAGCCGTTTTTACCGACTAATCCAACCTTCTGGCCTGGATTGATGGTGGCGGTGGCGTTATCAAGCAAGACACGCACGCCGCGCCGAATTTGCAAAGCGGAGAAAACAATCATAAAGCGTCACATGTTCAGAGTATGTTAAATTATCACGGTTATCTCGGGACCGAGAACGTCCTGTTTGTCGTATCGTTATCGCGCAGCATGGTAGCGGAAAACCGCGCTCATGACGACGCTTTGGAGGGGAATGATGTCGCAGCCACCGAAGATTTTGCTGCTGTATGCCCATCCGGAATCGCAAGACTCGATAGCCAACCGGGTTTTGCTACAACCGGCGCACCAGTTAGCCCATGTTACCGTACACGATCTGTACGCTCACTATCCGGACTTTTTTGTTGATATTCACTACGAGCAACAGCTGCTGCGCGAACATCAGGTGATTGTGTTTCAGCATCCACTCTATACCTACAGTTGCCCGGCGCTGCTAAAGGAGTGGTTTGACCGCGTGCTGTCGCGCGGGTTTGCCAATGGTATTGGCGGTAATGCACTGGCGGGCAAATATTGACGTTCGGTAATCACCACGGGTGAGCCGGAAGAGAGCTATCACCTGGAAGGTAATAACCGCTTCAGTATGGAAGAGGTGCTGCGTCCGTTTGAAATGACGGCGGCCATGTGTCGTATGCATTGGCTACCGCCGCTGATGGTCTATTGGGCGCGCAGGTTGCCCGCCGATGTGCTGGCAAGCTATGCCGAGGCGTATAGCGAATGGCTGGCATCCCCGCTACCCAAAATGGAGGGTGAGTGATGGAGAGTTCCCCCCTGCTGAGTGCGGGCATTCTGTTTTTGTTTGTCGCTGTACTGATGGTACCTATCGCCAGCCGATTGGGCATTGGTGCGGTATTGGGGTATTTGATTGCCGGTATCGCCATTGGTCCTTGGGGGCTGGGCTTTATCCGCGATGTTGACGCTATCCTGCATTTCTCTGAGCTTGGCGTGGTGTTCCTGATGTTTATCATCGGGTTGGGGCTGAATCCGCAAAAGTTATGGACATTACGGCGATCCATCTTCGGGATTGGTGCCGCGCAGGTTGGGTTCAGCGCGGCGGTTCTTGGCGGCTTACTCTACCTGACCGGCTTTTCCTGGCAATCGGCGCTGATTGGTGGCGTTGGGTTGGCAATGTCTTCCACCGCGATGGCGCTGCAATTGATGCGCGAGAAAGGAATGAACCGCAGCGAATCCGGCCAGTTGGGTTTCGCAGTGCTGCTGTTTCAGGACTTGGCAGTCATCCCCGCTCTGGCGTTGGTGCCGGTGCTGGCCGGTGTGCAGGGCGAAGTGACCGACTGGAAAGACGTTGCCATCAAGGTCGCGGTCTTTATCGGTATGTTGATCGGTGGACGCTATCTGGTACGTCCGCTATTCCGCTTTATCGCCGCCTCCGGCGTGCGTGGGGTGTTTACCGCCGCGGCGCTGCTGCTGGTGCTTGGCTCTGCGGTCTTTATGGATGCGCTGGGCTTCTCCATGGCGTTGGGCACCTTTATCGCAGGCGTGTTGCTGGCGGAAAGTGAGTATCGCCACGAGCTGGAAATTTCCATCGAGCCTTTTAAGGGATTGTTGCTCGGACTGTTTTTTATCTCCGTCGGCATGGCACTCGATCTGGGGGTGTTGTTTACCCATATCGACGAAGTGTTGCTGGGCGTATTCCTTCTGGTCACGGTGAAGGGCATTGTGTTGTACGTGTTGGCACGTGTGAATCGGATGCGGCGTTCTGAACGGCTTCAGTTTGCCGGGGTGCTGAGTCAGGGCGGGGAGTTTGCGTTTGTGCTGTTTTCTGCGGCAGCGGCACACAGGGTGCTACAGGGCGAACAGCTTCCGTTGCTGCTGGTCACGGTAACCCTCTCCATGATGACCACGCCGCTGCTGATGCAGGGGATAGACCGCATTCTGGCGCATCGTTATAACGCCACGGAGGAGCATGACGAAAAGCCCTATGTGCAAGATGACGAGCCGCAGGTGATTATTGTCGGGTTTGGGCGTTTTGGGCAGGTTATCGGGCGCTTGCTGATGGCAAACAAAATGCGCATCACGGTATTGGAACGTGATATCAGCGCCGTCAGCCTGATGCGCAGCTATGGTTACAAAGTGTATTACGGTGATGCCACTGAACTGGAACTGCTGCGGGCGGCCGGCGCTGAACAGGCGCGCGCGATTGTAATCACCTGTAATGAGCCGGAAGACACCATGGCCATTGTGCACCTGTGCCAAAAGCATTTTCCCAATCTGGAAATTCTGGCGCGCGCGCGGACGTGTTGAAGCCCATGAATTATTGCAGTCTGGTGTCAAACATTTCGCGCGTGAAATCTTTTCGAGTGCGCTGGAACTGGGGCGTAAAATGTTGACGTCGGTGGGGATGCATTCTCATCAGGCTTATCGGGCACAGCAGCATTTTCGGCGCTTGGATATGCGCATGCTGCGTGAATTGATGCCGATACGTCAGGGAGATGCCGATGTGGCGCAGGTTTCGCGCGTCAAGGAAGCGCGGCGGGAGCTGGAAGACATTTTCCAACGCGAAATGCAGCACGAGCGCCGTCGTCTGGATGACTGGGATGAGTACGAATAGCATGAGTCGCGTGCAGCGAGGAAGGCAAGATGCAACGTAAACGGTTTATCGCGGGTGCCGTGTGTCCTCAGTGTCAGGCGCAGGATACGCTGGCCGTAGGGCAGGAAGATCAAGTAGATGTGGTCACCTGTGTCAAGTGCGGCTATCGACAGCGGCAGTCAGATCCGCCGCCTGCTGCGCCAGAGCGGCAGGGCGAGCATATCATCGGCATTTTTCATCCTGATTGATCGGTGGGGCATTTTTTTATCCCAGACGGTACATGGGGATTTTTTTCAGCTACAATTTGCGCCAGTTTTGATTTCCAACGGTAGGAGATGTCATGAAAGTTGCAAAAGATCTGGTGGTCAGCCTGGCCTACCAGGTACGTACAGAAGATGGTGTATTGGTTGATGAGTCTCCGGTGAGCGCACCGTTGGACTACCTGCACGGTCACGGTTCCCTGATTTCTGGCCTGGAAAAAGCGCTTGAAGGCCGCGAAGTGGGTGAGAAGTTTGACGTTGCTGTTGGCTCTAACGACGCCTACGGCGAATATGACGAAAGCCTGGTGCAACGCGTGCCGAAAGACGTCTTTATGGGCGTTGATGAGCTGCAAGTGGGCATGCGTTTCCTGGCTGACACCGATCAGGGTCAGGTACCGGTTGAGATCACCGAAGTGGAAGATGACCACGTGGTGGTTGACGGTAATCACATGCTGGCAGGCCAAAACCTGAAGTTCAATGTGGAAGTGGTCGCTATCCGTGAAGCCACGGAAGAAGAGATCGCACACGGTCACGTACACGGCGAGCACGATCACCATCATGAGCACGGTGAAGGTTGCTGTGGCGGTCATGGTCACGACCACGATCACGAACACGGTAAAGGCGGCTGCGGCGGTCACGGCGGCTGCGGTTGCCATTGATTTTCGGCGTATGCCCGTGAGGCGTGTCCTTACCGTTACAAACCCGGAGTGCCAGGCGCGGCCGGGTTTTTTTCGTGTTACAACCAGCGCCATTAGCACTGAACGTGTTGATTTTAACCATCTTTCATCGTGTTATTTTCGCATCGCGCTTTCCTGCTTTTCTGCCCAACTAGGGATGTTCATCACATAACCGGTTAAAAGCCTCTGAGGGCTTATTGACACTTATTGGTGCTTTGGCGAACAATATGCAAACGTTCCCGATAACGTTATATTAATAAAATGCACCCTAGAACATCCAGGAAAGAGAACCTCTACCATGATCAACATGAATATCGAGTTACGTGGCCTGAACCCTACATCCTTCACGCCCCTTCATCGTGATGCTGAACTGCCGCGCGTTGGCTAATGGCATGCAGAGCCGTTGTGCAAGCGTATCGCGGCTAACACACTATCCTTTTTGGAGAACAAACTATGTCAACGCATGACATGAGTGCCGGTGTGATCAATGCAAACGCCAGTACTGTCGCCGCAAGCGGGACATCCAATGCCGAATTGGTCGCCCGTCTTGAACGAATGCCGATCACACGTCAACTGCTGACCATACGCGTGGTGGTCGGTCTTTCTACCTTTTTTGATGCTTACACCGTACTGGCTATCGCCTTCGCCATGCCACAGCTCGCCGCGGAATGGGGGCTAAGCGCAGCAGATATCGGCCTGATTATTGCTGCCAGCTATGTTGGGCAACTGTTTGGTGCCGTTTTCTTCGGTTCTCTGGCCGAGAAAATCGGACGATTGGGCGTGTTGAAGATCACCATCATCCTGTTTGTGATCATGGATGCGGCCTGTCTGTTTGCCTGGAGTGGGCTGTCGATGATGGTTTTCCGCTTTTTGCAAGGGGTGGGGATTGGCGCGGAAGTGCCCGTGGCGAGTTCCTATATCAATGAATTTGTTGGTGCCAAAAAGCGTGGGCGCTTCTTCCTGCTGTACGAGGTGATTTTCCCCATCGGTATGATGTTTGCAGGAATTGCGGGATATTTTTTGTTCCCTGTTTATGGCTGGAAAGCCATGTTCATCGTCGGTCTTATTCCGTCGATAATCACGGTTCCCCTGCGTTGGCTAATGTCTGAATCGCCGCGTTGGTTAGCCTCGAAAGGCCGTTTGGCCGAAGCCGATAAAGTGGTGAGTAAACTGGAAAACGAGGTGCTGCGTCGTGGGGGAACGTTACCTGAACCGGTTATTCGTACTATAGAGAAAAAAACCGTTGCCAGTGAAGGGTGGCGTGAGCTGTTTACCGGCATCTACCGCAAGCGGACCTTCACCATTTGGGCGCTGTGGGTGTGTGGCTATATGATTAACAACGGTCTGGTGACCTGGCTGCCTACGCTTTACAAAAGTGTATTCGGATTACCGATTCAAACGGCACTGGCTTACGGTTTGGACGACATCGGCGTTTGGGGTGTTAGCCTCGATCGTTTGTGCATTGTCGATTGATAAGGTTGGGCGCAAGGCCTGGTATGCCACTGCTTTCCTGCTGGCGATTGTGCCACTGGTTACCCTGACGGTACTGGGCGCAACCAATCCGTTGCAAATTGTGGTATGTGCCACTGCGGCTTATGCCATATTGCAAACCATAACTTTCTCGCTTTACCTCTATTCTTCAGAGCTTTACCCAACGCGATTGCGTGCGATTGGTACCGGTTTGGGCAGCGCCTGGCTGCGCGCCGGTTCTGCTGTGGGACCGATCCTGGTTGGGTTTATTGTCGGCAACTTTGGTATTCGCTACGGCTTTGTTGAATAAATAGATTTTATGCTGGCAGCCAAGTGAAACGACGGATCCTCGCAACGCAAAATCATGCAGTTAGGCCTCATGAGAAAACTGTACACCTAAGATGACAAGCATTTTCTACCAAAACTGGCATAGAAAAACAGCATGATTACCTATTATTCAACAAAGCCATTCGCTACGTGTTTATCGCTTTTGCGCTGATTGCCCTGATAGGGGCGGTAGTGAAAATGCGTTATGCCATTGAAACAAAAGGTAAAGTGCTAGAGGAGTTGTCACCGTAGCCGAATGAAGGTGGATAAATTCCGAATTGGCGCTCGGAATATGCGTAGCCCGTGCTGCGCATATTCCGGCTGGCAGGCAGTGCGCACTGTGTTTCACCGTTGAGGTATAAAATGAAATTAGCAAGTTTTAGGGTCGGCCAGAAAGAAACCTATGGTTTAAAGGTAGAAAAGGGGATTGTCGATTTAGGCAAAAGGTTAGGCGCGCGTTATCCCGATCTGCGGGCATTGATTGAAGACGAGGGTATTGCTGATGCCCGACGTTTTTTGCAGGCCAAGCCTGATTATCAAGAAGAGGATGTGGTGTTTCTTCCGGTGATTAATAATCCGAGGAAAATTTTCTGTGTCGGAATGAACTATGCGGAGAAACGTGCCGAGTTTGGTGAAATGAATTCGGCCCCTACATTATTTATTCGCTTTCCAGATTCTCAGGTTGGGCATAATTGCGATGTGGAAAAACCCGCTCAGTCAAACGAATTTGACTATGAAGGGGAACTGGCTGTCATCATCGGGAAACGAGGAAAGGAAATTTCAGCATCAAACGCTTTCTCTCATATTGCCGGATACAGTTGCTATATCCGTCATTCCGCACCTACTTTAAGAATAAATTCGACGGTATCGCTCGCCGAGAACATCAACGATGGTCTTGTGAATAGAATTGAGGTTGGATACTTGTGGTGGTCTGTCACCAATACTGAAC
>NZ_JBPETA010000073.1:0-14694 GCF_051710365.1 Symbiopectobacterium sp.
GAGTTCAGTATTGGTGACAGACCACCACAAGTATCCAACCTCAATTCTGTTCACAAGACCATCGTTGATGTTCTCGGCGAGCGATACCGTCGAATTTATTCTTAAAGTAGGTGCGGAATGACGGCTTCAACAATCACTTTCTATACCCAAGGTCACCATTCATAACGGTAAAGCCGATGTGTCTCAGTGGCTTAACGATACCATTGCGGTTGAAGGTGGTAAAACGCTCTACCTGTTCTGTGGCGGGAGCTATATGACACAAGGAAACCTGCGCAGCGGGTGTGATGCACATACGCCGGGTTTTATGATGTCAGATATCGGTTTTCGCCTGGTAAGGACACTGCATGAACCTTAAATACGCGCTGCTCCTTTTATTATCCTGGGTTGCACTGTTCCCAAGCAGCCTCTGGGCCCAGCCGACAAACAGTGACTATCAGCGGGCATTACGTGACTATTTTGCCGCAAAGCCTGCGCATTGCCTCAGCGTAAAGCAATGGCCAGTATATAGCCACGCCCAGGATGCGTCCTGGATCACCGGGCGCATGCAGGCACTCGTAGATGCCGGATTGGCACGGGAGACACGTCAGGGAGAGAACATCGTCTATGAGTTAACGCCGGAGGCCGAGCCAATGTGGCGCACCACGGGCGATCTCTGCTTTGGGCGCATGGAACTTGACCGCATCATCACGATTGAGCCCGTTGCACAGGGGATGAATGCGGTCTATTTCACCTACCGCTTAACCCAGCTAGCACCTTGGGCCAGCAATGCTTCGCTGCGTTTTGCCTTTAGCGAAGCGGACAACCTGATCGCTGGCAGCACCAAAACGCGTTATTCCGCCACGTTTCGCATAACCAAGCAGGGAAAGCTGATGCTTCACAGCCCTCCAATTCCGATAGAGCTGGATTTTTAGCGGTCAGCCACCGGCGAGGATACGTATTTCCAGCCCGCTGAAGCGACGCGTTGGCGTTCTCACCGCGAGACACAAGATGCTTATCTCCGCGTAGAGTGACAGTTGCGTGCGTGCGCGCGTAACCGCGGTGTACACCAATTCGCGCGTCAACACCGGCAAAAAGCCGTTCGGCAACACCAGTGCGGTATGATCGAACTCCGATCCTTGAGATTTGTGCACCGTCATGGCGTAGGCGGTTTCATGCGGCGGCAAGCGACTCGGACTGACCGGTTTCATCTGACCATCGGGCAGTTGGAAGTAAACGCGCAGTTCCCCCGCCTCATTCGGCATGGCGAGCCCGATGTCGCCGTTAAACACGCCAAGCAACGCATCATTACGGGCAATCATTACCGGTCGGCCGGAATACCAGGGATTCGTCGGATTACGGCTGCGATGAATCAACCCGGCCTGTTGCAGCGCCTGCTCAATACGCACATTCAAACCGGCAACGCCAAACGGGCCGTCACGCAGCGCGCACAATAAACGAAAACGGTTAAATGCCGCCAGCACCTGTGCGGCATCCTGCCCCTGTGCTACCGCCTGCAAATAGTCGCTATACCCGGCCACGCACTGCGCCAACATCTGCTGGTAATCCTCTTCCTGCGCCAGCGGCAGGCAGTGCAGATCGTCATGTTCATCCTGCAACACCTGTCGAACCTGACGTTCATCGCCACCGTTTACCGCTCGCGCCACGATGCCAATGCCAGAGTGCTGATCGAATCGGTAGCTCTTTTGCAGGAGGCACAAACTGTCTGCCACCGCAGGACTCACGTCGGATGACGCTACCAACCGGTAGCCCGTCAGTTGTTCGAGTTCCTCAACCCGTTGAGCGCTATAGCCCTGTGCGGCAAAGAGACAAATATCGCCCAATACCGCCCCTGCCTCAACGGAGGCCAGCTGATCGCGATCGCCCAGGAAAATCACCTGTGCCGTAGCTGGCAGCGCCAATACCAGATTTGCCATCATCGGCAGATCCACCATCGAGGCTTCATCCACCACCAGCACATCGAGATGGAGCGGATTGCCCTGGTGATAACGTAAGCGTTGACTGTCAGGCACTGCGCCCAACAGACGGTGCAGCGTAGTCGCTTCCCGCGGCAAATGACGCTGCTGCGCCTCTTCCAGCGGCAGTTTGCTGAGCGCACTGCGCAGCGATTCCGTCAAACGCGCCGCTGCTTTTCCTGTCGGGGCAGCCAGTTGAATGCGTAACGGTTTGTCCCCTTCATGCAGCAACAGCATGGCGGCTAGCAGTTTGGCTACCGTCGTGGTTTTTCCCGTGCCCGGCCCGCCGGAAATCGCCGAGACCCGATGCGTCAGCGCTACGGCAGCAGCCACTTTTTGCCAATCTACCTCGGCATCAAGCGGTGAAAACAAGCGGTCTAACACGCGACGTACGGCAAGGGGATCGGTATGAATATCGACGAGATGACTTCCGGCAAAAAAGGCCGCTACCTGCACTTCACTCAGCCAATTGCGTTGCAAATAAAGCCGTTGGTGCTGCAACACCAGCGGCGTTGTCTCACGGCCATCGCCCACGGCGGGTGAAGCCAGCAGGCCCTGCTGCCACGCCGCGCTATCCGGTAGCCCTGCGAGATCCCACAGCGCGTGCGCCAGTGCAGGATCGCGACCATCAAACAGGAAATCAGGGTGCAATTCCGTCAACGGTAAACAGACGTTGCCCGCACCCGCCGCCGCGCTCACCAACGCCGCCGCCAGTTGCACCAGTGCGGGCTGTCCATCGGCCAGCATACGCGCGAACTGTACATCCAGCGGGCGCAGCAGTTGGCGCTCCATCGCCGTCGCCAGCAAGTCCATCATAGACGTTCTCCTGACAGTGCCACTTCACCGCTGAACAAGCGATCGAGGTGCTCTACAAAGGCTCGCGGCAGACGCTGGGTGAAAATACCATTCGAGGGAAAAACCGAATCGACACCACGCAAAAACAGGTAGATAGCGCCACCAATGTGGCGGTCGTAATCATAATCCGGCACCCGATGGCGCAGATAGCGATGCAGAGCCAGCGTATAAAGCTGATACTGCAAATCATAGCGGTGCGCCATCATTGCCGCTTGAATGGCAGGCTGCGTGTAGGCACTGGCGCTTTCTCCCAGCCAGTTCGACTTATAATCCAGCAGGTAATAACGACCCTGCCAGCAAAAAACCAGATCGATAAAGCCTTTCAACATCCCCTGCACCTGCTGAAAGGAGAGTGGCGGGCAATTCGCTGACAGAGGATCGTAACGTTTTGCCAGAGCATCCAGCGCGGTTGCCTGTAGCGGGGCATCTATTGGCAGATAAAAGGCCAGCTCGGCAATTCGCTGCTGTGCAGGTACGCTTGCCAACGTCAATGGGGCGTCAGAAGCGGTCATATCCGCATTCAGCGGCGCATGCAGCAGAGCCGAAAACCACACCTGCAAGGTGGGTGTCCATCCACTTGCCATGCCATGCGCTATCAACTGCTCTTCCAGCCATTCAACGCTGACGGGTTGGGTAAAATCCAATGTCTCAAACAGACTATGCAAAAAGGTTCCCGGCCCTGCACCTTTGGGGAAGGTATGCGGGGTGAGCGTTTGCTCACTCTCTTCAGGGACAAGGTTGCGCGGGTCCAACGCGGCATCAACGTCCAGGCGGGGAAACAACTCTTGCGCCATTGTCCCCCCCAGTTGTAGAGGATGCTGTTGAGCGCCATGCTGTTGTAAACCCGAATAGCTGGTCACTCGCCAATTATTGGTAAGCAGGCGCTCACATTCACTGGCGCGCAGTACTGCTGGCTTGTCTACGTTATCTTGCCAGGGAATGCCATCCCATTCACGCACAGCGTTTACCGCAACGCCATCACCTTCCAAGGCATGCAGTGCAGCGACCAGGGTATCCGCATCTGCCTCCTTGCCGCGTTGCAGCAAATAGCCGAGCGCATTGAGGTGCATGTCTGTCGTTTCACTTTTGCGTCGGGTGCGCTGTAGCGGTGCCACCCCCACGCTACAGTGGTAAATCGACCGCGTCAGCGCCACGTACAAGAGCCGTAAATCTTCCGCCAGCCGCTCTTCCTCAGCCAACTGCTGGCTTTCTTCCCCACTATTGACGTCGAGAAGAGCCTGAAAGGTACGCCTGTCATGGTAAATGCCATCAGGCTGAGGGCGAAAGTGACAAATAAACGGCAACCAAACCAGCGGATATTCCAGCCCTTTGGATTTATGGATGGTGACAATTTGCACCAGATGGCGATCGCTCTCTAACCGCAGTTGCTGGTTTTCTGACTGTGGATTGGGCTGCAAAATCTGCTGCGACAACCAGCGCACCAGCGCATGCTCGCTTTCGAGCGTGGCCCCGGCGTGTTGCAGCAGCTCTCCGAGGTGCAAGAAATCGGTTAACCGGCGTTCACCCTCACGGCTAGCCAGTAGATTTTCCGCCAAACGATAATGCGACATGAGCGAGCGCAGCATCGGGAGCACGCCCCTTCGCTGCCAAAGATCACGAAACGCGGCAAAGGTATCGACCTGCGCATCCCAGTCTGCCTCACTCTGGTTTAGCGCATCAATCTGCTGGGCGCTGAATCCCAGTAATGCGGTCGCCAGCGCGCTGCGCAACGTGCGTTCCTGTTCTGGGGCCAGCACTGCTTGTAACAACCACAGCACCTCACGTGCCTCTGGGATGGTAAATACGCTGTCACGGTTGGAGAGATAGACGGAAGGAATGGCAAGACGGCGCAGCGCATCACGCACCAATGCGGCTTCATGGCGGCTGCGTACCAAAACACAAATATCCGATGCCTGCACAGGAGAGCGCTCACGACCATTATCCAGCCAGGCAGTACGGCGTTGACCCGCTTGCAACCAGTCGCGAATTTGCATGGCGCACTGCTGCACCATCAGTTGCTGATACTCCCCCGTCCCCAATACCACAGAACCCGACAGAGAAAATTGCAGTGCGGGCTGCGCCACGCCGTCCAGCTCAAAACGCAGCCCCTGTTTATTCGGTGCAGGCTTAACCGGCAAAAAAGGGATCGCCGAAAAAATAAATGGATTATCGACGCATTGAAACAAGCGGTTCACACCGCTGACCATCTCATGGGAAGAACGCCAGTTGGTTTCCAGCGTGTAGTGTGCCTTAACATCGGCACGCGCCCGCATATAAGTGAAAATATCCGCGCCGCGAAACGCGTAGATAGCTTGTTTCGGATCACCGATCAGCAACATGCCGCTGTCGGGCTGTTCACCATAGATAGCGCGGAAAATACGATACTGCTGCGGGTCGGTATCCTGAAACTCATCAATCATCGCCACCGGATGGCGCTGACGTATCACGGCCGCCAGTTGCTCACCCAGCGGCTGGCGCAGCGCCTCATCCAGACGGCTCAGCAGGTCGTCAAATCCCAAGGCCGCGCGGCGCAATTTTTCGCTACGCACCGTTGCGCGAATATCATGCAACGCCCGATCGATAACAATATCGCGTAGCGACAACGGCGTGGTAAGCAGCGTTTCAATCGCCGAAAACACCGGAAGCACGGGGGGCGCACCCTTTTTGGTTTTCTCGTTCAACACAGATTGTGCGAACCGCTCCAGCGCTTTTGGCAAGGCATAGTCGGTGGTTTGCGCTTCGGCCCAAAAGCTAACGCTTTCTACCCAGCCCGGTAGATAACGGTTGCTGTAGCTGCGCTTGTCCACATCCGATTCGAGAATGCACTTCTCCACCTGCGCAGCCACCTGCCGCCACTGCTGCTTGATATCATCAATGCGCGCCAGAATCTGCTGATGACGCTGTAACAACGTCTCATCTGGTGCGGGTGGATTATGCAGTTGTGGCGCTTCGCCCTGTAAATAGGGGGCAAGTTCGCGCTGTAACGCATCCGGCCCACTCCAGAGTTGACCAATGACGCTGACCACATCGAACGGCAAGGGATAACAGTAACGCCGCCAGAAATCGGCACAGGACTGCCGGGTAAGAAGCTGTTCATCTTCGATCAACTCCTGATCAAACAGCGAACCGGACTCAAAAGCATGGCTTCCGAGCATGCGCTGACAAAAGCCGTGGATAGTGTAGATGGCGGCTTCATCCATTTGTCGCTCAGCATCGAGCAACAGTTGTGCCGCCGACGGCTTATCGGGCAGTAGCGCCAGCAACGCCGAAAAAAGCGCATCGTCGCTTTTGCCACACAGGCAAGCCAGACGCAACGCATGAATGTTGGCGCGAATACGATCGCGCAGTTCCTCTGTGGCCGCCTCCGTAAAGGTCACCACCAGGATCTCTTCCACCAACAGAGGTTTAGGATACGCCGCCTCGCCGCCCAGCCCTAATAACAGGCGCAGATAGAGCCCCGCCAGCGTATAGGTTTTACCCGTACCGGCAGACGCTTCTATCAACCGCTCCCCAAACAGGGGGAGCGTGAGCACATCAAGCGTATGCGGCGTATCCTGACTCATGGAGCAACCTTCTCAACCACGTTTTTTTTCTCAACCGCCGAGACTTTTTCAGCAGACAACACGCCGCTACGCGGTTTTTCAATCACCCGTTGTTTGACTGGCAACGTCTGTTGCAGCGTTGAAGCATTGGGATAAAGCGTCCAGCCTTTCGGCGCAGCGTAATCAGCCTTACCGTGGTGGCTGCCCGAGATTTGCGACAACACCGCCAGCCCCTGTGGTGCCAGAGCCTGTTCGAAGAAGCGTGCAAGTTGCTCAACCGTCAGCGGTTTAAGCGCCTCAATCAGTTTTTCACGGGTGTTGAAGGCAAAGTTTTCGCGAGCGAGATCGTTACGCAACCGACCAACCTCTTCGTTCATCGTTTGTGGATGCTGACTCAGTTCGGTAATCAACGCCTGCTTGTACTGCTCAAACTCATCGGCTTTGATGGCACGCAGGCGCGGCTTGGCTTTCTGGAAGAAATCCAGATAACGCTGATACAGGTAAGCAGGCTGCTGGCTGTTGCTTTGCAGCAAGAACCCGATACCGAACTGGCGGCCAACAATGGTCGGGAAGGAGAACACCGCATAGCCGAGCTGCTCTTCCGTTCTCAGTTGGTTATAGAACCAGGGCTGAATGATCTGATTGAGCAGCGAACTGTACGCCATGCCCTGCACTTCACCGTAACCAGTGGGAATATACACCGCAGCCAACGCAGAATCGGTGCTGCTCCCCGCACGTTGCAGGTTGGCAAGCTGGGTACGCGCGACTTCCACACTAGGGGAACGCCACCAGATTTGCCCTGAACAGGCCAGACGCGCTTTGATATCCTGCGCCAGTTTCGTCACCTGACCTTCGGTGAGGTTACCGACTGCCAGCATTTCCGGTGCGGCATCACGCAACAACGCATCACGGAAGGCCATGACATCGTCCAGCGAAATATCCTTAAGCAGAGCGCGCCGCTCTTCTCGCTCGGTATAAGGCAGCGAAGAGATCGCCTGAACAGGCTCCAGTGCCTGTTCATACGCTTTGGCATTTTCAGAGGCGTCCAACTGCTGGAGATACCAGGATTTGGCCTGCTCCAACTGTGCAGGCGTCGCCGTATAGCTTGCATACCCTTCGACCAGCGCCAGCATGAGCTTAGGCAAATGCTGCGTATAACCATTAGCGTTGATGGTTAGCCCATCATTTCCACAGGTAGAGAAACTGATCCCCCCTATCGAAGCTTGATAGCTCAAATCATCCAGCGCTAAGCCCGCCAGATAGTCATTAAGCTGGAACATCACCTGATGGCGCGCCGTATCCTGCGCCACCGGGTTACGCAGCAACACCGTGACGTTAGCTTTCGGTTCATCGGCAAAATAGCGACTCGGCATATAGAGCACACGCATCCCCGGCTGCTGTAACACCATTTTCGGGTAATTCTGCACTTCGCCGCGCTTGATCAGCGAGAAATCCGTCGGGATATATGGATTTGGCGTCGGCAACGAGAGCTCCATTTTTTCGCCCAGCGTTTGCCAGCGGGTAAACTGCACCGGGGCTATTTTGTCCACCTGATACGGCGCATTAACAAAATAAGCCTCCTTGTTGTGAGGCGCATCAGGGCTTATCAGCCAGATACGCGCACGCTCCGGCGTCATGCTGGCCAAACGTTGCTTAATCGCATCGGGATCAAAGCGATCGGCCAGATAGGCGGCATCCAGCGTATGTTCCACCGGCACGCGCATCATGGTATCCACCAGCCATTCGATATAGCCCATGTCACGCTTAACGGACTGATAGCGGAAATCGAGCGCCATCACACGAGAGATTTCATCAAAATAGCGCTGCTGGATGCCTTCCTGCTGCAACAATTGCAGATAATGGAAAATGGCAGCCACTACCACATCATACTGCTCAAGGCCTTTATCGGTCAGGGTAACAGAGATATTAAAGAGGCCACCGTTACGATCGAGAATAGGGTCAGCGCCTGCGCCCAAAGACTCTATCAACCCTTGCTTTTGCAGCCAGTTCGACAACGTATTTTGGCTGCGATTGCCAATCAAATAGCTGATATAGGTGTTGGTTTGGCTGCGGAATGCCTGACTGGTAGGGTCGGTCTGTTCCATGACATCGCCGCGAAACTCAATACGCAATTGCTTGCGTGGCTGCGCCGGCACGTAATGAATCATGATACCGCGCTGGTCGTCCGTCACTGACGGCGCCGTGATAACAGGCACCTTAGCCTGACGGTTGGCGATGCGCCCGAAGGTCTCTACCGCCATTTTCGCCAATTCCGGCAAGGGTTGATTGCTGTAAATCACGCCTTTCATCAGGTTCGCCGAGTAGTAACGCTGATAGAACGCCAATAGTTCATCATGCAGCTTGCTGCCAGGCTTGTCCTTAAGCGTTTCCAGATTCCCACCGGAAAAACGTGATGCCGGATGCGCCGGGTTTAAGGTTTCTGCGCCCACCTGTACCATGCGGTGCCCATCGCGCGAGCGCGCCATGGTTAATTCAGCATTGACAGCATTGCGTTCGCGATCGGCATTGACCGGGTCGAGCAGCAGCTCGGCAATGGCATCCGCCAGACGATCGAGCGCGGGCTGTAATGCCGCATTTTCGACCTCAAGATAATAGGCAGTACGGTACGGTGCAGTACTCGCATTGTGGCTACCACCGTGTTTTTTCAGGAATTCAGCTAACGCATCTGCCTGCGGATAACGTTTGGAACCCATCAGTACCATGTGTTCCAGATAGTGGGCCAATCCCAATTGGCTGTTGGGATCGTCGAGTGAACCGATAGGCAGCGCCAGCGATGCTAACGAACGAGTTGCCTGATGATCGGACACCAGCAATACCGTCATGCCGTTATCCAACGTGATCGCCTGATAATTACGCGGATCGTTTTCTCCCTTGCGAATAACCTGCTCCAAAGGACGCCACCCTGCGGTTTGCGCCCACGCTGCGGACACACCGCTCAGCAGCAACATCATCATGCCGATACAACAGGCAAACTGTTTACGCCATTCTCTCTTCATTACCGTCCTTTCTCTCACGTCAATCTCGCCGTTCTTGATTCACTGCCATTACATCCGTTCGCTTATGCTTGATTGGCGCTCAGGATCGGCAACAGCCAGGTTTTTGCCGCTGTAACAATCGCCTCAATGTGGGCTTCATCCAGTTCCGGCACGATACGCTGCAAATAGAAATCATCGCCTTCACCGGGCGACATCATGTTGCCAGCCCAGCTTTGTTGCAGCTTGTTCAACGCCTTCTGAACCACATCTGGTGCATCGTTCAGCGTGCCGCTTGATGCATCGTAGCATGCTTGTAGCCAGGCCCCGCCGCTCTGATGCAGTAATAATAGTGGAGCGTTCATGCCTTGTTGATATCCTTCAATCATATGCGCCATCTGGCGTTGTGCTTCCTCCACAGAAACCGCCGCAAAGCGCCAGACCGTCTCTTCACGGCCATACATGCGGCTCTCTCCCGAACCGCCCGCCAGGCAGTACGCCAGATGATCCAACCACAGGGCCACGCCATCTTTCATCCCTAATCGCGCCGGTCGCCAGCGCAACAGCCCATCGCGCTGTACCTGCATCACCCAGCCACTAAGGCGCGCACCGTCTAGCGTCATGTCCAATTCCAGGCTGGTCATTCCCGCCGCATCACGCTCCGCGCTGACGCTGTCAGCCAGCGCTTGCATCTCCTGGCGCTGTTTTTGCCAATACAACTCACCGAAAGCACCATAGGGAAGCTCGCCCGCCGCGCGGGCGCGGTGTAACAGTTCATCAGCATCCCCCTGCGTAATCAGAGTATTCAGTAATTGCGCATTCAACTGATAGCGACTGAGGTTATCCAAAGCGAACGGCTCCTCATCAAGCAGTTCATCGTTCTGCACGACAAAGCTCACGCCCAGACGCCCTTGGAAAAAGGTTTTGACAGGGTGACGATAAAAACGTTTCAACGCATCCATCGTAATCTCGGGATAAATGACAGGCTCTAGTGGCGTATCAAACAGCGGCTGCGGCAATCCGGTGCGACCGGCGGCAGCGAGCCATTCGCTGGCGAAGCTGCATGGCTTAGCGTGTTCAAGGAAGTTATCCTTGTCAAACGGCATACGGGTATGTTCGCGGCACAGATGCGCACAAACGCGTGCCGCGCTGGTGTCCAGATCCTGCGCTTCATCCCCATGCAAACGGTAGCTTTGCGCCAAATACTCCATCAGTTCGCTCACCAGCACGGAGGGATAACGCTGCGTATTGTCCTGAATGGCACGACCGATGTAACTGATATAGAGCCGCTGTTGCGCCGAGATCAGCGCTTCCAGAAATAAATAGCGGTCATCATCACGACGGCTGCGGTCACCGCGCTGCCCCTTCTGCGACATCAGGTCAAACCCCAACCGAGGCAGCGTGCGCGGATAAACACCGTCGTTCATCCCCAGCAGGCAGACCACCTTGAAGGGAATCGAACGCATGGGCATCAGCGTACAGAAATTAATGGCACCGGCGAGAAAGCGTTGGCTCAGTTTTTCCCGATCCAGGCGCAGGGCCAAGTCGTCACGCAGCAGTGCCACCGGGATCGCTTCCTCAAACGCATTGGCGACTGCCGCTCCCAGCATCGCCTGCCACTGCTGCTCAATCAGAGACAGCGCAGCATCGCTGTCGCTATCCGCAATGAAGAGATCGTCCAACAATTGCCGACATAACGGTAACCATTCTGCTGGCGTGCGCGCTACCCGTAAACGCTGACGCCATTGAGTGAGTTGCGCCAACAACTCCGCCAGTTGCCCCACCAGTTGGGCAATCAACCCACTCGATTCATCGTAGGGCAACACGCCCAGCCAGGCCCCTGCGCTGCTGTTCATCGCATAGCCCAACAGCATGCGTGTCAGGCCAAAGCGCCAGGTGTGCTGGCCGGTAACCGGCAAATCAAGATCGCGCACGTTGTCATCATCAAGCCCCCAGCGCACGCCAGACTCCATCACCCACAACCGCAAACGGCGCAGCCCTTCTTCATCGATACCAAAACGGGCAGAAAGCGCCGGGACTTCAAGCAGCGAAAACACCTGCTCGGCGGTAAAACGACTGTGTGGCAATTCCAGCAGGCTGAGAAACACCGGCAGAACCGGATGAGCGTGGCGGGCTCGCTGGTCAGAGATAGCAAAAGGCAAATAGCGCGCTGTCGGCGCATTACTAAACACCGCCTGAATGAAAGGCGTATAACTATCAATGTCCGCCATCATAACAATAACATCACGCGGCGTGAGTGTTTCATCCTCCGCCATCATCGCCAGCAGTTGGTCGTGCAATACTTCAACCTCACGCTGCGGACTGTGGCAGGCGTGAAAGGTGAGAGAAGCATCCTGCGGTGTAAGCAGGCGCTTGCGCTCACTGCTAGCCTGCGCTTGTGCGCTATCGGCAATAACGCTGCCGTCTTCAAGCTCCAGAATATCGCGCTGCACTTGTTGCAATAGCGTTGTGCCATCAAGCTCGACAAAGGCTTCAATATCATCGACCTCGTCGATCTGCGCCAACTGGTAGAGATGGTCACGCCCCAGTTTTCCCCAGCTTGCCAGCAACGGATTCACAATGCGCTGTTCACCCTCATCGTTGAATAACCCATCGACATTGCTGGGATCGCGAAACAGCGGACGGTATTGCTCCTCCGAGCTGTTGCTGTGCAAGCGACGCTGACGACTTTTCAGCTTCGCTAAGAAATGGCGATCCTGAATATCACTCCAGTAATCTCGGCATGGGTTAGTAAACAGCAGATGCACATCAATATGCTTTGCCAATGCACGCAGCGCGTGCAAATAAACCGGCGGTAGCGCTGAAATACCGCAGATAAACACGCGCGGCGATAACCCTTGCGGACAGGTAGTGGCCTGCTCCAGCGTCTCGATAAAGCTCTGATAGAGGCGAGCATGGTGCCACTCTTTCTGTTCAAGTTGCGCGCTGTATTGCAAAAGTGCACGCCACAGCTCGGCTTGCCACACCTGCGCATCCCCCAATCCGTCCACCAGCGCACCGGCTTGCCACTGTTTGATCCACTCAGGCCGATAAATCAGGTATTGATCGAACAGATCCGCAACCCTCCCTGCCAGTTGATGCCGCTTGCGTTTATCGGCGTCGTCTTGCAAGTAGTGACTCAACGGCAAGAATGATGGGTTATCCTGCTGCTGAGGCAGAATATGCATTAACTTCCAGGTCATCGCTTCCTTGCTGAAGGTGTTTTCCGCCGGGATATCCGGTAACACGCGCCGACACATGTCCCACAGAAAAACGCCGGGCAAAGGAAAATGCAGATTGGCAGCAATACCAAAGTGAGTAGCAAGTTCGATCTGTAACCATTGCGCCATACCAGGGCTTTGAACCAGGATTGTTTCAGGCTGAAAAGGGCCCTGTAACGGTTGGCGCGCTATCAGCGTCACCATCAGCGTTTTCAAAATATCTAACTGATTTGAGTGATAAACCCTGAACATGATGATTCCCGTTTCGGTGCCCGCAAACCCCGCTCACCGTCAATTGCCCTCAGGCACGGTTCGCCGATTCATATCAGTAAAACAAAACCAACGGTACAAACGCGCCTGATGATACTGCGGCGTTGTCACCGTCGAAGAGACGCGCAGACACGCTGCCGTCTGGAGCTGATCCGTCAAATCTAACTGCCATCCTGGAGGAAGATCGCGCTCAAGTAACGTCAGTGTCTCCCCTCCCCCGACCGGCAGCATAGCAGCATAGCAGCATAGCAGCATAAATGGCAAGCTGCTGATATGCCAGATGCCATGCTTGCCGTTGCTGCCATTGATGTACAAAGACCTGCTGCAACCGCTGATGATATTGCAGTAATCCTAACACTGATATGGCAAAAAACAGCGCGGCGATGGCGGTTTCCACCAACCCAAACCCTTGTTGACGTTGTCTTTGTCGACATCCTCCACAAGAGATTCTCAGGCTATCCGCCACAAATGGCCTCCTGCCTTTCGGGGCAAAAATCCAGCCAGCCCCCCGCGATAGGCTTCAATGGGCTGGTTTCACCATCAGGCTCAATGGGTACCACACGCTGATAGAGCACCATCACTGATGAAGAGCGGGAAAGATGCCCCTCACCGCGCAGCAACATATAGTATTCACCAGGCAACTGTCGTAAACAGACTCGCAGCCCTTCTGTTGCAGAGCTGAGGCATTGTTCGCCGCTACGATTGCCCATAAGCCATACCTGCCCAATGCCCCATTGTAACGACGATTCGGCCAACACCAGCGTTTGCCAATAGCGGCGTTCATCATGGGTAAGAGAGAGAGCGCTGTCCAACTGCCGTTGCATTCCTGTCATTAACAGCAGCCCCACGGCTGCCAGCAACATCACCATCACCATCACCATCACCATCAAGAGTGCACCATTGCCCTGCTGGCACCAACGTTTCATGCGTTACACCCTGTAATCCAGCGCACCGTATGGCGCGCAATATCAGGGCGACGAAACCAGTGTCCCGCCAGATGCACTTCATAGAGCGTCCGTCCGGTCACATTACGCCATGCGATCACTTCAAAGCGCGTTACCGTCACTTCCTGCGGATCAAGCCGCCGATTCTGCGGCTTAGCAACGCGGAATGCCCAATACTGGCTGTGTATCGCTGCATAACCGTATCCTCCCCTAGATCGATATCACGATACGCAGACGACCGGCACTATTCTCTAACACCAGGTGTCCTGCCTGCGCCGTATTGCGCAGACCATAAAAGGTAACCGTCGGGTGTGCCATTGCGGCAATGCGTACATCGCGTGCAGAGGGCAATAAACGCCCGCCGGTGCCCTCATAACAGCTCAACGACGTCCCTGTTCCTTCGCGCAAACACCACGCCTCACCGGCTTGTATTACACTCACGGTGCGCGTGTCGTTATACCAATAGGCATTGGCCTGCACGCGTTGCAGAAACAACATCACCAACTGCGTTTGATGCTCGAGGCGCACAGCCTGCTGATAGGTGGCCCAACCCTGTATTCCTCCTGCGGATAACAAGGCGATAAGCGTCAGTGCAATCAGCAATTCCGGCAGGCTAAAGCCCACATTAACAAAGGTGCTTTTATCCATGACGGCAGTGTAGCCAGAATCGGGCAGTTACCTGGCAAAAAAAAGTGGGAATGCCTGCATGCTCACAACAAAACGGGCCTGGTAGCGCGGCGTTACAACGCAGATACAATGCAGGTTGAGGAAATGCGGGTTGAAGAAAGAGAGGGCTTTGTTGAATAAATAGAAAGTTTGGGTAATCATCGGATCAGATCACCATAGTTGTTTCAAAATCAGGTCTCCATGGCAAAACAAAATTTTAAAATCACTAACTGGCCCTCCTATAACAAGGC
>NZ_JBPETA010000074.1:0-14657 GCF_051710365.1 Symbiopectobacterium sp.
CGCTCAGTGGCTGAAACGGCCATGTTCCGGTTCAAAACGCTTCTGGGTGGTCATCTAAGTCTGCGTGACTACGATGCTCAGGTGGGTGAAGCCATGGCGATGGTCAAAGCGCTTAACCGGATCACGATATTAGGAATGCCGAACAGTATTCGCATCACGTAACAATCGACCCGATGGGGCACAGTCGTTACAAGTTCTGATTTATTCAACAAAGCCCCCCTAATCGATAAACCGCAACGAGCGGAGGAATAATGGCAATTTCACTTTTAGCCGCCAACAATGCTCAATCAGTCCTGGCTGCCGGGATCAGCGCAGCAGCCACAACGCTGACCGTTAACACGGGAACCGGGGTGCTTTTCCCGTCCCCGGTATCCGGAACCAGTTTTTTCAAACTGACGCTGATTGATGCCGCCACGGGCACTCTCACCGAGATAGTTCATGTCACGCAGCGGGTCGGTGACCAGATGACCATTGAGCGCGGTCAGGAAGGTACCGTTGCGCGCATCTGGTCTGCTAATGATCTCGTTGTAAACATGATGACCGCGGGCACGCTGTCTTATTTGAAACAAGATATAGACGGGAAGCTGGCGAAAGACCAGAACGGCGCGGATATCCCTGATAAGGCGCTGTTTCGCCAGAATATTGACTTGGTTAAGCAGACAAGCGGCACAGATGCAAACGCAGGTCGGGTGTTAGTTCTTCCCGCGAATTCCACGGGTGCATTTGGGGTTGGCGGAGCAGCAAACAACCCCGTGTCACAGCGTGGTGGCTTTTTTGCGTATTCTCCTGAATCGTCAGCGTTGCCTGATATCGGTCTGAATATGAACGGTGTTGGTTATCAGTCTGCATATGATACCAATCGTCGCGGGCAAATATTCCAATCCTTCAACGATGGGGCATTGCGTTATAGAGTTACGACGTCAAATACGGCTGCTGATAATACAACGCCGTGGCGCGTTGCATTTGATAACATCAATCTCGTACCGACGCGAGACGACCAAACGACTTTATCTCTCACATCGGCGGCGGCCATCCATGCGTGGGCACTGGCAAATACATCCCGTTCATTTCGGAACGATGGCATAAACACCGATGCTTCAACTATTCGCTTTGGTTCAGGGGCGTTTACAAAGGTTAACGGCACTTACTCTATCCTTACGGCAAGTTCATCAGCTTCTACTCCTGGTTTGAAAATTCAGGCTGGTGATGCCAACGGATATGTAAGTTATAACGTTTGGACTGATAAAAACCTTCCAAACCCCATGTCAGCATCAGAGATTGTCGGCATTCCGCTGCCGTTCCCCGGCGAAGTTCCCCCCTTCAGGGTGGTTGAAATGCAACGGGCAAGCATTTAACAAAACAACCTATCCGGTTTTAGCCTCCCTCTACCCCACCGGCAAGCTGCCTGACCTGCGCGGTGAGTTTATTCGCGGTTGGGATGATGAGCGGAAGGTTGATGCCGGACGCAAATTACTGTCAGCGCAAGGTGATGCAATTCGAAATATCACCGGGAAGTTTGCAAATAATGGTTTGGCTTGGGCAGAGGGCACTTCATCGTCGGTGGGGGAAGGCGCATTTACCAGATTAGAGGGCGGTTTCCCATCTAAATAATGATTTGGGGTCTGCTGGGTGTCAGTATGCATTCAATGCAGGGAATGTCGTACCAACGGCAAATGAAAACCGTCCGCGCAACATTGCATTTAACTACATTGTGAGAGCAGCATAATGAGCAACTATTCAACGGATATTGAGACTGCCGAATTAGGCGAAAACGGACTCAGCAAAAAGGCTGGCTGGATAACTGTCTATCATGTCAATCAAGACACTGGTGAATACCAGAGCGCCAGCATGGAATACCTCATGCTCGGTGTAGGCCTTCCAGCCCACAGTTACCCCGATAAGCCAGAGTTACCGCTTGCTGGGCAAGCACTACGTCGCACGGCGGATGGCAAGTCGTGGGAGTTCTTGCCAGATCATCGCGGACAAACGGTTTACAGCACGGAAACACGGCAGGAACAGACTGTCACCCAATTCGGCGAACTGCCGGATAATGTCACGTTACTGAAGCCAGAAAGTGAGTTTGATACGTGGGACGGTAAAAAGTGGGTGACAGACACGAAAGCCCAGCAGGCAGCAGAATTACAAGCTGCACAGCAGGCGGCACAACAGGAGTTAAGCTCACGTCTTACCGTGGCGAATGCGCGTATTCAAACGCTGAGCGATGCGGTTGATCTGGATATGGCAACAGAAGAAGAGACGGCATTACTCACCGGGTGGAAAACCTACCGCGTGCTGCTTAACCGTGTGGATATCAGCAAAGCGCCGGATATTGACTGGCCTGAAGCGCCAGAATCAGACAGCCAGTGATACAGAAGCCGCAATGGCATTATCGGTGATCATCCGGTAGGCCGGGATTTCGCGTAATTGCATGGTTTGGGAATCGAACGCCTCAACATGCAGCAAATCAATGTTCAACCCCCCTTTGCGCAAGGCAGAAATATCGCTGGCGATACGCTGAACCCCGAAAAACAGCAGGGCATCCAGTGCTGTGACCAGAAGTCCTGATGTCAGCGCCAGTCGTAACCGTTCGCGCGGCGAGTTAACCTGACCCGCGATATGGGTGTAGCTGCTTTCGGTGCCCCCTTCGGCCCCAGAGCGAAATACCCTGAATCGGCGGCTATAGCGAAACGCTTCGGGCGCGACAACGTCACGTTTCAGACTATACAGTACCCCGCGTTTGTTGCCGTTGATTTCAACCCGGCGGCAGTTAATGGTCAGCTCATCGCGCAGTTTTTCGATAGCCTGGGGCGCACGGATGAGCAGCAGCCGAAACGGTAGTTCGTAGCTCGTTACATACGGCAGGCTGTGTAGCGCCAGTCTGACCCGCGCGATTTCCCCGGCGTGCTGTTGCTGCACCATCAGCCACTGCTTGGCTTGATGCGGGGTTTCGCTGGCCTCGGTGATGTGGTGGTACGCTATCTGATAATCGATGCGATACACTAGCGACCATCATCGAACAGGGTAGCCAGTTCGTCGTCGGACAGACCGGTATAGCGTTTGATTGCGGATTTACTCACGCCATCAGTAAGAAGTTGCCTTGCAATTTTCAGCGAGGCGCTATGCTCGCCTTCTTGGCGTCCTTCTTGGCGACCTTCCTGGCGACCTTCCTGGCGACCTTTCTGCTCACCAAGCTGCATACCCTTCTGGATACCCTTCTGGATACCCTTTGCTTCCAGTTGTTCTGCAATGGTCATGATGTCCTCCTGGTAGTCAATGGCTTTGACGGCGATATGCTGTAGGAATTGTGCTTCATCCGATGTATTTCCCCGCTCTGCAATATAGTACATCAGGCTACGAAACTGTTCTTTCGGTATTGACCATAGATTGAGCAGGCGGGCGATATCTCCTGCCAGTTCCAGCATGTCCCGCGTTCGGATGTGCTTCTGCACCAATTCCAGCAGGGCTACCCGCCGATGGGACAGTATTTCATCATCCGGCATAGCGGTGATATCAACCAGCGGGAATGCCTGTGTATAGACTGATTCTGCCAGTTCAGGGTCAGCAAAGCAATCGAGCCATTGGGTGCTGTAGGGGTAGGGCGACGTGGTGCCGTGGTAGAACAGGAGCGGGATGACCACGGGCAAGGTCTCGTTGCCTTGCTCTAGGTGCCGCTGCATGGCTGCCATGCTATAACGTATTAAACGCCACGCCATCAACTTCTCGGGCCTACTTTGGTGCTCGATTAATGTGTAGATATAGCCTTTCCCCGTTTTTGTCTGCACGGAATAGAGCATATCCGAACACTGGGTGCGCAGGTCGTCTTCGATGAAGCTGCCCGATTCCATGGCAAGCGTGCTTAAATTGCAGCGTTCCCGCAGATGAGGTGGCAAATGCGCCTCGAGAAAGTCCCGAGCTACCGCTATATCACCGAGGAATTTTTTGAACAGCGAATCGTGTTGTGAGAGTGAGGATGTTGTCATTGGCGGAGTATACCTTGCTCAGGTTACGGTATGCCATCGAAATCCCCGGCCCTTTAACGAGCCGGGGCGTTTGTCAGTGTCTCTGCGCGAACAGCTCGAGTTCGGACTTGTGCCAGCGGGTCAGCGTATCGGTGAGCATGAAAGCGTTGCTCTGGCTGGCCTCGGTAAGCAAGCTATCGATTTCACTCATCACGCTATCGACATTCTCTCGCTTGCGCACAAGCTGCCGAATGGTTCGCCTCTCTGCGTTCACGATAGCCGATTGCAGACGTTCGATAACAGCCCATATGCGTTCGCACTCTCGGGCGATATGCGGGATGTGACGGACTTCCATCGGCTGGGGTGAGGGAATGCCCGTGACTTCGCGTAAAGCGTACCATATGCCATTACTCCACGCCTGTTTGAAGCGGAAGTTATGGCTCATGCACCAAATCAGGCGAGCGAGGTTGGATGTATCGTTAGCGGTGAAGAGTTCGTGTGACTCTGGATTGTAGACGGGATGCTCATATTTGCCGGTCTTGCGGATTGAGGGAAGTACTTCATTGAACACCCAATCTTGGAATTGCTTCGCCTCGGGTTTGTTGCTACGGAAGATGACACGGTAGAGGTTGGGTTCGTTGACGTAAACGAGTTTTTGTTTGCCACCTTCGGTAAGGGTGTAGATTTTATCTACCCCCTGGTCATTAAGCTGTTTTGCCATTAAATCACGATGATTTTCAATATTTAGAACTTCGCAAACATCTTTTAGGCAGAACCAAGGGGCACCGTCTACTATCTGAACGCGGACATCATGGGATTCTTTGAAAGAAAATGATATGGGTTGCGTATTCATATTTACATCCTCAGATATTGTTCATTAGCCCTGTTCACGGGGCGGTCGGGTACTTGAACACCGATCTGAGACGGCCAGCAGTTTTCCCCCAATGGGGTGTTGTATTACTACTCGCTACCCGACCATAACAATCTATGGACGTAAAAAAACCGCATTACTTTCGGGCGCGGTATCCGCTCAGATAGGTGTGTTCAGCACCTGAAGGCGACTATAGCGCATGGGATTTCCTTCGTCAAATGTGGTGGCAGGTGTGGTTAGGTGATTTTGCCTAGGATATGCACGTAAGCACTATTGAATGATTATGCACGTTGTCAAATGGGGAATTCTGAACGGGTATTCTGAAATATTCTGAAGAGTGAGGGGCTACATATGCAACCCCTTGAAATCATGGTGCCCGGACTCGGAATCGAACCAAGGACACGGGGATTTTCAATCCCCTGCTCTACCGACTGAGCTATCCGGGCAATGGGGCGCATTAAACCGTATTGGGTCAGTGCCGTCAATGAGTTTATATCACATTCCCGTACGAATGCTGTGAATTCGAGCAGTGACGTGCGTTTTTGCAGCAAAAATGGTTTTTCTGGGTTTGATCACCTGCCAGGCAAACGTTTTCTTATTCGGCGCAATTGGTATTGGGCGTATTGTGTTTGCAAAAAAACCGTGCCACTATGACGCCGTTTTTTACTCCCCATTCACGAGCGGTTAAAGAGGACGTCACTATGTCAGATTCATTGCGCAAGGTGCAGGCTGTACGCGCCGGGCTGTCGATGATGCCTGCCTGTGGGTTCGGTTTCCGCTTGTCTGCATTCTCTCGATTATCCTCCTTCACCATGCGGTGAGGCGATCAGATGCTCACTGTTAGGCATGAGTAAGAACAGCGCATCGCTCTGATTTTACTGATGTCTATCGGGCGGGGCTGGATCCAGTTTCTCCTTGCGTGTTAAGCCGTATAGGCAAAAAGCGGTATTTGTCAGTCGCACCGTCTGGTCTTGTCATAAGATTAATGTATATCTGTTTTAGTCTGCGGGTATGCCATCTAGGCCTGACAGTGATGACGCTTTACACGGTGCCTTTGCGCCACTACTCATCCTTAAGCGTTTGGGTTTGGTTACATGAAACAGTTAAAAATTGCAGCGAACGCGACGGTTGCGGGCCGTCTTCATACCCAGCGAGAAATTGTCTCCCTGAGTCAAACCGACTTTACTGATGTGGCTGCGGTTGTCGTTTCTCTTGAAGAGGCGCGATGTGGGGTGTTGTCGCTGTTGCAGCATACCGGTTTTGGCATTCCTGCATTCGTGGTGAACGAGCCTTGGTATTCAGCAGAGGAAGTGTTGCCATCAGGCAGCAGTTGGCTGCGCGTTGACGGTGCGGGTGAGCACGCCCCGCTGCTGGAGAAAGCCGCGGCGGATTATCAGGCCGGGTTATTGCCGCCGTTTTTCGATACGCTGTCCAAATATGTCGGCATGCGTAATTCCACCTTCGCCTGTCCGGGCCATCAGGGCGGCCAATTTTTTCGCAAGCATCCCACCGGGCATCAATTCTTTGAGTTCTATGGCGAAACGCTCTTCCGTTCCGATATCTGCAATGCGGATGTGAAACTGGGCGATCTGCTGATTCATGAAGGAGCGGCGAAAAAAGCGCAGAAGTTTGCGGCCAAAGTGTTTAATGCCGACAAAACCTACTTCGTACTCAACGGCACCTCGTCAGCCAATGTAGTGACCAACGCGTTGCTGACGCCGGGCGATCTGGTGCTGTTCGATCGCAATAACCATAAATCCAACCACCACGGCGCGCTGATTCAGGCGGGCGCGACGCCCATTTACCTCGAGACGGCACGAAATCCGTTTGGCTTTATTGGCGGGGTGGATGCCGCACTGCTTTGATGAGGCTTATCTGCGTGGCTTGATTCGGGAAGAGGCTCCGCATCGCGCGGATGCACCGCGTCCGTTCCGTCTGGCGGTGATCCAGCTCGGCACTTACGATGGCACCATTTACAACGCGCGTCAGGTGGTGGATAGCATCGGCCACCTGTGTGATTACATCCTGTTTAACTCTGCCTGGGTGGGCTACGAGCAGTTTATCCCGATGATGGAGCAGTGCTCGCCGCTGTTGCTGGAACTGAATGAGAACGATCCGGGCATCTTTGTTACCCAATCGGTTCACAAGCAGCAGGCGGGCTTTTCGCAAACCTCGCAGATCCACAAAAAAGACACGCACATCAAAGGGCAGAAGCGGTTTTGCAACCATAAGCGCTTCAACCACGCCTTTATGCTCCACGCCTCGACCAGCCCGTTTTATCCGCTGTTTGCCGCGCTCGATGTTAATGCAAAAATGCACGAAGGCAGCAGTGGTCGTCGCCTGTGGCTTGAGTGCGTCAAGCAGGGTATCGATACCCGTAAGCAACTGCTGGCCCGTTGTTCGTTGATCAAACCTTTTGTTCCGGATCTGATCGACGGCGTGCCGTGGCAGAATCACGCCACGGACGACATTGCGCAGGATGTGCGCTTCTTCAATTTCGAGCCGGGAGCAGCGTGGCATGCGTTTGAGGGATATGCGCAAGGTCAGTATGTTATCGATCCGTGCAAACTGTTGCTGACTACGCCCGGTATTGATGCCAGCAGCGGTGAATATACCGATTTCGGTATTCCGGCCACCATTTTGGCCAACTATCTGCGTGAACATGGCATCATCCCAGAGAAAAGCGATCTTAACTCGATCCTGTTTCTGCTGACGCCAGCGGAAGATAGCGCCAAGCTGTCGCATCTGGTGGAGGCATTGGTCCGCTTTGAAGCGCTGATTGCGCGCGATGCGCCGTTAAGCGAAGTGTTACCGAATCTCTACCACAAGTATGAACAGCGCTACTCAGGCTATACGTTGCGCCAATTGTGTCAGGAAATGCATGATTTCTATGTCAGTCACAACGTGCAGTATTTGCAGAAAGCCATGTTCCGCAAAGCGACGTTGCCGCGTGCCGTGATGCTGCCGCAAGAGGCAAACAATGCCTTTGTGCGCGGAGAAGTGGATTTGATCCCACCGGCCGAGGCGGAAGGTCGTGTCGCGGCAGAAGGTGCGCTTCCTTATCCGCCGGGCGTGCTGTGTGTGGTGCCGGGAGAAATTTGGGGCGGGGCGGTGCTGCGTTACTTCCTGGCGTTAGAAGAAGGCATTAACCGGATGCCGGGCTTCTCACCGGAGTTGCAAGGCGTTTACAGCGTTGAGCAGGACGATGGCAGCAAGCGCCTGTGTGCGCATGTGATTCAGGAATAATCGCTATTAATGGCGCGAGGCGTAAACCCTCGCGCCGTTTTTTTATTCGGTGGCAGACACGGTTGTTGCAGCGATTTCGCCATTAGCTGCAGCGCGACGCTTTTTCAGCCCATACCATCCTACAATCAGCAGGATAGCCAACACCGGAGTGGAGGCAATGGTCCAGGTGCCGTTCGGGTAGTCAAACGCCATCAGCACCACCACACCCAGCAAGAACAGTAGCGTCAGCCAGGAGGTAAACGGTGCACCGGGCATCTTGAATGAAACGGGTTCCGCTTTACCCTGTTTGATGGCCTGACGCAGCTTCATCTGGCACAAAATAATGAATGCCCAGGAACAGATGATGCCGATAGAGGCCATGTTCAGTACAATCTCAAACACCTGCGACGGCACAATATAGTTAAGGAATACCCCAACGATATGGATCGCCACTGTCACCATGATGCCGGTATAGGGAACAGACTGCGCACTCATTTTCGACAGGAAATGCGGCGCAGAGCCACCCTGAGACAGCGAGCGCAGAATGCGTCCGGTCGAGTAGAGGCCGGAATTCAGGCTGGATAGCGCTGCCGTAAGCACCACCACGTTCATCACATCACCCATGTAGGGTACGCCCAGCTTGCTAAAGAAGGTGACAAACGGGCTTTGCCCGGCCTGATAGGCGTTCCACGGCAGCAGGCACACCAGCAGCACGATGGAGCCAACGTAAAACAAGGCGATACGCCAGATAACGCTGTTAACGGCTTTGGGCAGAATGCGCCGGGCGTCTTTGGCTTCACCGGCGGCAATGCCGATGATTTCGATGCCGGCAAAGGCAAAGATCACGCCCTGAACCAGCATTAATGCGGGCAATAATCCGTGGGGGAATAGGCCGCCGTTATCACTGATGAGATGAAAACCGGTTGGGTTGCCTGCAACAGGGTGACCGCTTGCCAGAAACACCGTACCGACAATCAGGAACAGCGAAATGGCGGCTACCTTGATCAAGGCAAACCAGAATTCCATCTCAGCGAACCTTTTCACGCCAATCAGGTTCATGGTGGTAACGATGGATAGCGCGCCTAAAGCCAACACCCACTGCGGCACATCGGCAAAGGTTCCCCAGTAGTGCATATAGAGCGCAACCGCCGTGATATCCACAATGCCGGTCATCGCCCAGTTAAGGAAATACATCCAGCCTGCGAGGTACGAGCCTTTTTCGCCGAGGAATTCTCGTGCATAAGAGACAAAACTGCCGCTGGAAGGGCGATGAACGATCAACTCACCGAGTGCACGCAAGATAAAGAAAGAGAAGATACCGCAGGTCAAGTACACCAGCGCCAGTGAAGGGCCTGCCAGTTGCAGGCGTGCTCCTGCGCCTAAAAACAGCCCGGTACCGATAGAGCCGCCAATGGCGATCATCTGCACGTGGTGTTTGCTAATGCTTTTTTGATAACCCCTTTCGTGGGAATCGAGCCAGTTTTTTTTGCTGGTCTGATGCGTCACATCTGTTGTGTTGTTGTGTGTCATGCTCTGTTTGTGTTCCTGCTGGTCTTTCATGCTCTGTTTGTGTTCCTGCTGGTCTTTCATGCCTGATGGCGTTTGGTCTGACATTGCGGTCATACAGGTGCGCGGTTTGCGTCTCCCCGCACCGCAGTCATAACCCTTTGTTATGTTTGTTTCGGGCAGCGATGCTACCATTTCTCGTCTGTGCTGGCAAAAAAACGTCAGCGGCGAACAAACGCGTGAAAGCATGGCATGCGGAAAGGACGTGTGGGAACCGGACGAAAGGCTGAAAGGCGTTATTTGAAAAAAATCCCCTTCTGGCGCATGGTTACGCCAAAAGAGGACATTGATTAACGGCTGTAGTTTTAACCGCGACTGTTTTAACCGCGATAGGTTTAACGGCGATAGGTTTAACGGCGATAGGTTTAACGGCGATAGGTTTAACGGCGATAGTTTTTCTGCGTCGAGTTGACCTTGTAGAGATAGCGCCGCGACTCGGCCGACGGGTGCTTGGTGGTCAATGTATCGTAGACTTCGCCCGGCGACATCTGGTTGATCAGGCTAACGGCCCTGTCCTTGTCGCTGGAGAATACGCGCAGCACGCTGCCCGCACCACCGTTATACGCCGTAATAACGGCATAGCGATGTGAGGTCGGGTTCTCGATACCACCCAGATAGGTGTTTTTCAGAATCGCCAGATAAGCCACGCCGGTATCGATGTTATTCTCAGGATCGAACAGGTAGCTGCGGCTCGGCTGCCCCCATTTCCCTTTGCTCTTGAACACATCACGTCCGGCGCTGTGCTGCACCACCTGCATCAGTCCTAATGCGTCAGAACGGCTGACCGCGTAAGGGTTGAAGCTGGACTCGGTTTGCATGATTGCCAGAATCAGCGATTCTTCAATGCCATAGCGCTCGGAAGCCTGACGAATCAGCGGCAGATATTTATGCGCACGTTTGTCCAGATGGTTTGGTACCAGTTGGAAAGTGACGGACCAGATTACATGCAGTCCAGAGGTCCGTTTCTGCAAGCGGTTTTGCAGCAGATAATCAGCAAAGCTGGCGGCGCGCCCTTCCCAGCGAATGGGTTGTTCGGTGTTGTCTAACACCTGGCCGTATAGCATTGGTTCACGGCTGATTTGAATGTCATTGGCGTCAGAGTAGAGGTCCGTATTGCTAGCGTCATCGCCCATCAACAGTGTGGTGATGATGGCCTGACGTAAACTCGGGACGTAATTGGTTGCTGAAATGGTCTCGATAGTAATCGTACCGGCATCAAAGTTGATGTGACTACGGGTTTGATATTGATCGGTATACTTGACGTAGTCTTTCGGGCCAGCAATCAGCACTTCGTTCAGGCCCCAGATATTCTCGATGTTGTGGGCGAACTGCCCCATCAGAATGTCAAAGGCGTTGGTATCCTTGATGAATTCTTCATTATTGAGATCGCAGCGCTTGCCGGAACAGGAGATCAGCAAGGGTGCAACGAGCAACAACGCTAGCAATTTCTTCATAGATGATTCGTTATAAGTATCTTGTTATTAACGGTTCATTAGCAACGCGGTGTCAGCATAAAGAGACAAAAGGGCCACAAGGCCCTGATATCATGCGCTGGGAGGGGTATAGCTTTCGATGTGAACCTCTTTACCCTCGAACAGGAACTTAATCATCTCTTGTTCCAGCAGTTTGCGGTGCTCCACGTTCATCATGTTGAGCTTTTTCTCGTTGATCAGCATGGTTTGCTTGGTCTGCCATTGCGCCCACGCCTCTTTCGAAATTTCCTGATAGATGCGTTTGCCCAATTCTCCCGGATAAAGCTGAAAATCCTGCCCTTCGGCTTCACGTTGTAAAAAAGTACAAAAAATGGTTCTGCTCATGCTGATTCCTCTTGGATAACGCGTGCTGGTCAGATCAAACTGCCGCCGGAGTGTAGCGTTAACATACGTAATAGTCGTTCCACCGGTGCAGCCAGCCCAACGGCGGGCGGTTGCGCTAAGTTATACCAGAGACCGGTCTTTTCCTCCATGCAAGCATGGTGCAAAGCGTGAGGAATGTCAGTGGGTAATGCGAGCCAGAGCGGAACAATATCCAGATGGAAATGGCTAAAGGTGTGGCGAAACGACACCAATTGCTGCACGTCTGTGATTTTCAGACCGCGTTGTTGCAGCCAAGGTTCCACATCATCATGGGTGTTGAATTGTGGAAAGCAAAACAATCCTCCCCATAACCCGGTTGCAGGCCGCTGTTGCAGCCATACGTCATTACCTCGTTGTAGTAATAGAAACCAGGCGCTTTTTTCCGGTAACGTCTGCTTCGGTTTTTTACCCGGATAGCTGGCCCAGCTGTGGTTGGCATAAGCGATGCAACCGTTGCTTAGTGGGCAAAGTTCGCATTTGGGGCGGCTGCGGGTGCAGACCATTGCACCTAAATCCATCATCGCCTGATTAAACTGGCTAACACCCTGTGCGGGCGTTACCTGCTCGCTATGGGACCAGAGCTGGTGCTCAACCTCTTTTTTACCCGGCCAGCCGGCTACCGCGTAGCAGCGTGCCAGCACGCGTTTGACATTGCCATCAAGAATCGGGTGATGCTGACCGAGAGAAAGGGACAGCACTGCGCCCGCGGTAGAACGCCCGACACCCGGTAACGCGCAAACGGCGTCCAATGTGGTAGGGAACTCCCCGCCGTGCTGCTCCACGATGGTTTGCGCGGCTTTGTGCAGGTTGCGCGCACGCGCGTAATAACCCAGCCCGGTCCACAGGTGCAGCACCTCATCCAAGGGGGCGGCGGCAAGGGTGCGTACATCGGGAAAGCGTGCAATAAAACGTTGAAAATAGGGGATGACCGTGGTGACCTGCGTCTGTTGTAACATGATCTCGGAGAGCCATACGGTATAAGGCGTTTTCTCTTGTTGCCACGGCAGCGTCTTGCGGCCATAGCGCTCATACCATGCCAACACCTGCTGCGCGAACGGCTGCGCTTGCATCATAAAAGAGCCACTCTCTTGCCGGGTGAAAAGTCTGACAGCGATTCCAGCACAGAGTGAATGTGCTGTAAACCGGAACTTTCCGAGGTATCCCCCTTGCTAAACCGCGGTATCCTTGCATAATGCGCCTTTCTTTGGGCGAATTTGAACAGGCCATCGGCACACGTTTTCTATGATCAATAACGTCATTTCACCGGAATTTGATGAGGATGGGCGTCCGCTGCGCCGTATTCGCAGTTTTGTGCGCCGTCAGGGGCGTTTGACCAATGGACAGCAGCAGGCGCTGGATAACTACTGGCCCGTGATGGGGGTAGAGTATCAGGCACAGGCGCTCGATTTTACCGTGCTTTTCGGTCGCGAAGCGCCGACGGTATTGGAAATCGGGTTTGGCATGGGGGCGTCGCTGGTCACCATGGCAGAGCAACACCCTGAGCAAAATTTTTTAGGGATTGAGGTTCATCTTCCCGGCGTCGGTGCCTGCCTGGCAGCGGCGCAGGAGGCTACTCTGAGCAACCTGCGCGTGATGTGTCATGACGCGGTAGAAGTGCTGGAGCAGATGATTCCCGATGGGTCGCTGGCCATGGTGCAGCTCTTTTTCCCTGATCCTTGGCATAAAGCACGCCATAATAAACGTCGTATTGTACAAAAAGCCTTTGCGGAGCGGGTGCTGCGCAAGCTGGCTAAGGGGGGCGTGTTTCATATGGCGACAGACTGGGAGCCTTATGCGGAACATATGCTTGAGGTCATGCGCGATGTGGCGGGATACCGTAATCTCTCTGCCACACAGGACTACGTTCCTCGCCCATCGTCTCGCCCGTTAACCAAGTTCGAAGCGCGCGGCCAGCGGTTAGGCCACGGAGTGTGGTATCTTATGTTTGAGAGGATAGAATAATGGCACAACAACGCAGTCGTCGTTTGCGCAAAAAGTTACACATTGATGAGTTTCAGGAACTGGGCTTTTCGGTAAGCTGGCGTTTCGCTGAGGGCACGTCGGTAGAAACCATCGATGCCACTCTGGATAAGTTTGTTGACGATGTGATTGATCCGGCTGGCCTGGCATTTGAAGGCAGCGGTTATCTGCACTGGGAAGGGTTGATCTGCTTGCAAAAGACCGGCCATTGCACCGATGCGCACCGTGAGCAGGTCGTTGCCTGGCTGAAGGCCCAGCAGTTGCAAGAGGTTAAAGTTAGCGAACTGTTCGATATCTGGTGGGATTTGCCGGAAAATCTGCTCTCCTGATTCTGTTTTTATAGGAAGACGACATGTTGCGATCGGTAATGCTCTCTCTGCTGGCTTTGTTGTCCTGGCAGGCACAGGCGGCGTATCAATGTGAAGTGAATCCGCAGGATGACATCTTCATTACACCGCAACAGGTGCAGGTAGTTGGCGCAAGTGGCAATCTGGTGATTTCGCCGCAGGGCGATGTCACCCGCAACCAGACGGCGTTAACGCTTACTGCGGCACAGCGTCAGCAGGCGAAAGCGTATCAAGCGGATTTGCGTCAGCAACTGCCGTGGATTGAGCAGGGTGCACAGGCGCATCTGGAAAAAGCGCGTGTGGCGCTGGATGGTGTCATTGCTAAGGAACTGGGAAGTGACAGCAATGTGCATGCCCGGCTGACCACGTTGGATACCCAACTCAAGCAGCAGATAGCGCGCATTCTTGAGCCGTGCAGCGATGGCATTGCGTTTCATCACCAGGCCGTAAAACAGGTGGAGCAGGATGGCCGCCAGTTGGTGCAGCAAGCCCTTGGCGGTGTGTTGCAAGACAGCCTGAACGAGATGGGTGTAAAGCAGCTTTCCAGCGGCGGCAATCCGTTGCAGGCGGTGATGGGTAACCTTGGCAACCTGCAACAAGCGATTCAAACCGAGTGGAACAGCCAGGAACTCACGTTCCAGCGCTTTGGCAAGGATGTATGCCAGCGGGTCATTTCACTGGAAAACCAGCGTAAGCAGTTGCTTAAATCCCTGCCGTAATTGTATCTACCCGTCATTCCGCACCTACTTTAAGAATAAATTCGACGGTATCGCTCGCCGAGAACATCAACGATGGTCTTGTGAACAGAATTGAGGTTGGATACTTGTGGTGGTCTGTCACCAATACTGAACTC